>CAKREC010000022.1 GCA_934316925.1 uncultured Eubacterium sp. | reverse complement strand
GGCTCAGAGGTAGAGCACTTCCTTGGTAAGGAAGGGGTCACGGGTTCAATTCCCGTCATCAGCTTTTTTTATTGCTTATTTTTAATCGCTGTTTCTAATTTCTTTTTTGCCCGTTGGAGGGCATTGTCTACAGATTTCCCACTTTTATCAAGAATCCTTGCGATATGCTGATAGTTATGGCCGTCGATGTATAAATGGACAACCGTCTGCTCAAATGGACTGAGATGCTGTTGGATCGCCTGCTCTAAGATGCTGACATTTTCTTTATCAATGAAAATATCTTCCGGGTTAATGAGTTCGGATGGCTGTAAAGTATCAGCAAGCGTCTCACGACTGGAAATATCATCCGATGTTGCGGTAGGGGTATAGAGAGAGACATAAGTGTTGAGTGGTGAATTTTTGAGACGATTCGCGCCTTTGATGACGTTGTATAACTGGTGCTCGATACAAGTAGAGGCATACGTGAAAAAACTCGTATTTTCGCCGGGGGTAAAGTCTCTAGTGGCTTTATACAAAGCAATCATGCCTTCCTGGATCAGATCTTCGGTTTCTCCGCCAATTAAAAAAAGAGCGCGGGCTTTTTTCCGCACCAGGGGTTTATATTTTTCCAGTAAAAAGTCTGTGGCGGAGTCTTCTCCGCCGTGGCTTTTTGCTATCAATTCTTCATCCGATAATTCTTCATAATTTATCTGCATTATTTGTATCCTCTTTGACGTACCACCTCAAATGCCAGAACACCGGCAGCAACAGAGGCGTTCAGCGAGTCGATATCTCCGGCCATTGGGATGGAGGCGATATAGTCACAATGTTCTTTTACCAGGCGGCTTACACCAGAACCTTCATTTCCAATTACAAGACCCAGAGAACCGGTCAGATTGTGACGGTACATAACTTCGCCGGACATGTCGGCACAGGCGAACCACATGCCTCGTTCTTTCAATTCCTCCATCGTGTTGACCAGATTGGTAACTTTTGCAACAGGAGTATAGTGAATGGCTCCGGCAGAAGCCTTGACTACGGTGGCGGTAAGACCGACAGCGCGGCGTTTCGGGATGATAACACCGTGTGCGCCTGCTAAGTTTGCCGTACGGATGATGGCACCCAGATTGTGAGGGTCTTCGATGCCATCCAGTATAAAAATAAACGGATCTTCGCCTCGCTTTTCGGCAAGTGCGAACATGTCGTCAATCTCGCTGTAATGAAAAGCGCACAGATTGGCGATAACACCCTGATGATGACCGGTTTCGCTCATGTGGTCTAAACGGTCTTTCGGAACGAAATCGACCATCGTACCGGCCTTTTTTGCTTCGCGCAAAATAGAAAGAACAGGGCCATCATTACATCCCTTTTGGACAAAGAGCCGTTCGATGATCTGTCCGGCACGAAATGCCTCCAAAACGCCGTGACGTCCCTCGATTCGTGAAGATTCATTCATATCCTGTGTATTTTCATTATTCATCTTTTTTCTCCAATCCTAATTTTAATAGTTCAACTGCTCGTCCGGACTGCCCGGTTAAAAATAAATACCCAAATAGAGCTTCCAGACCGGTTGCATTTCGATAGTCGTGGATATCGGCATGCTTGGCAACGGAAGAAGTTTTGGCATTTCGTCCGTGCCGGTAAGCAGTGGATTCCTCGTCGGTGAGGTATTCCTGTATGGCGGCAGCCAGTTCTGCCTGCGCTTTTGCGTTTACATAGGAACTTGCTTTGCTATGTAGATTTTTGACGGGACCGCCTGTGGATTCGATCACCAGCGTACGGATCATGATCTCATAAACGGCATCGCCAAGATATGCTAATTTGAGTGGCGCATAACTGCGAATGTCTTTTTCTTCTGTGGGAAAAAAGTTGTGGATTTCATCCAGTAAGTTCATTGATTCTTTCAAATTTTTCTCCTATGACTGCCGGCGTTTTTTGCGGATCCTTTTTTTCTTTTCGCCCGTCGATGCGGCAGCTACTTCTTTTCTGCTTTTCTGATAATTTCGTATAGTCTCATCTAATTGTCGAAAACGGATTTCATCGGCTTCCTCTTTTTCACGAAATAAAAAATCGAGTTCTTTATTGACTTTTGTGGAAACATCGGAAGCAATGTCTGCAGTCAGCTCGCTGGAATTGCTGCGGATCGCATCGGCTACAATGCGGCCGAGAATTTCTTTGAACTGGCGCATTTTCTCGTTGTCATCCGCAGATGGTGTGGGAGAGGGCGCTGCGGCAGTATATTCTACCGGATAGGGAATTACCTGGCCGGGACGCTCGGAAAACTTGTCCTGTATCTCTTTTAACGAGTAACCCTCTTTTTTCCAGGCAATGATCTGACGGAAACGCTGCATCTCCTCCGAACCATATACCCGGTGACCCATAGAATTTCGCGGAATCGGAAGCAATAATTCTTCTTCCCAGTAGCGCAGAACATGGGCTTCTACCTGCAGTTCTTTTGCTGCATCCGAAATGCTAAGTTGTGATTTGATCATATATTTCAACCTCCCTTATCAAAAATCATTCATGCCAGAATATTATAGCATGGGAAATTTGACGAATTATGGGAGGTTGCGAATGATACATAAAACTTTTCGACAAAATATATGTTTATTCCTGTTGAATCTTCTCCAAATTGGCAAATTTGGTGTACTGACCCAGCCATTTGAGTTCTACGGTACAAGTAGGACCGTTACGTTGTTTGCCGATGATCAGCTCGGTTACGCCTTTTTTCTCGGAGGCGTCTTTGTTGTAGTATTCATCACGATATAAGAACATAACGATATCGGCGTCCTGCTCGATGGCTCCGGATTCACGCAGGTCGGACAGGATCGGTCGTTTGTCCTCACGTTCTTCTACTTTTCGGCTCAACTGCGAAAGGGCAATGACCGGGCAGTTCAGCTCACGGGCAAGTCCTTTCAGCGAACGGGAAATATCGGAGATCTCCTGCTGACGGGAAATGTTTTTGTTGCCACTGCCACCGCTCATCAACTGCAGGTAGTCAATAATGATAAGACCGAGATTACCTTTTTCCATCTTGATCTTACGGCATTTTGAACGCAGTTCCTGAATGCTGATATTGGCCGTGTCGTCGATCACCAGTGCGGATTCACCAAGGATAATGGAACTCTCTGTGATCTTGGCCCATTCATCGTCTTCCAGCGTACCGGTACGGATATGCTGGGAATCTACTTTTGAATTCATGGAGATCAGACGTTTTGCCAGCTGGATCTTGGACATCTCCAGGCTGAATATAGCAGTTGGAATTTTATTTACCATAGCGACATATTCAGCAATATTTAAAGCAAACGCTGTTTTTCCCATAGAAGGGCGGGCGGCGATCAGGATCAGATCTGAAGGCTGCAGGCCGGCTGTACGATAGTCAAGATCGCGGAAACCGGTGGAAATACCGGTAACATCGCCGGTGCTCATCGCTGCACTCTGGATGCTCTCCAGCGTGTCCAGCGCGATCTGGCTGATCGGGGTAAAATCTTCTGCGGTCGTACGCCCCTGGACGACATCCATAATCGATTTTTCTGTGTCATTGATCAATTCGGTTATGTCGGTAGAGTCCCCATAGCATTGATTGGTAATGTTCTCCGTAACACGGATCAAGGATCGTAAAAAAGATTTTTCTTTTACAATATCGGCGTAGTGACCGGCATGGGCGGACGTAGGAACCGAGGAAATGATACTGCTGATAAACTCGATACTGGAAACTTCTTCCGGCACATTTTTCTCGCGCAATTTATCTGCCAATGTGACAAGATCTGCCGGTTTGCCTGCATGGTATAAGTCAACAATGGCAGAAAACAGGGAACGGAATCTTGAGTTGTAAAAATCTTCTTCATTTAATTTTTCAGATGCCACAACAATCGCTTCCTGGTCCATCAGCATGGATCCGATCACGGATTGCTCTGCTTCGGGATTGTTGGGCATAACACGTTTAATAACTTCTTCCATAATATCTCACAATCTATCAGGCTTCACGGACATGAACCGTCAATTCTGCAGTTACTTCTTTGTGCAGGCGGATTGGTACATGGTAAGTGCCAATGTTTTTGATCGGCTCACGAAGCTGCATCTTTTTCTTGTCCAGGTCGTAATTTAACTGTTCTTTTGCAGCAGCAGCAATCTCCTTTGTGGAAACCGAACCGAATACACGACCGTCTTTTCCTGCCTTGATGCTGACTTCAACAGATTTTTCTTCCAATTCAGCGGCAAATGCTTTGGCATTTGCTAAAATCTCTGCTGCAACTTTATCATCATTTTTCTGACGCAGTTTCAGGTCATTTAAAGCCTTTGGCGTAGCTTCGATTCCGAGATTATTCCGGAACAGGCAGTTTCTTGCATAGCCGTCACTTACATTTACAACGTCGTCTTTTTTTCCGACAGATTTTACATCGTCTAATAAGATTACTTTCATTCTATGTCACCTTCCCGTTTCATTGTAATTAATTCGTGTTTGAGTTTTACGGCAGCATCTTCGATCGAGCAGTCGGCAAGCTGTGCGCCGGCGCTTGAAATATGACCGCCACCGCCTAATTTTTCCATTACCAGCTGCACGTTCAATTCATCGATCGAGCGGGCGCTGATATATATTTTGCCATTAAATGCAGTAAGGACAAAAGAGGCTTTTATGCCGTCGATATCCAACAGATCGTCAGCGACTTTGGCTGCCACGATCGTAGGAGATGGACAAGTCTCTGCCTGACAGGTTGTAATGGCATAGCTGTTGAGAAATACTTCCATGCCGGCAATCGCTTCTGCGCGGACACGGTATTCATTGATGTCGGTGCGGAACATCTTGCGGATGCGAAGCACGTCGGCACCACAGCGCCGCAGATAAGCGACAGCTTCAAAGGTACGTACGCCTGGTTTGTTCATGAAATTGTTGGTATCCACCATAATGCCGGCGTATAGAGCTTCCGCTTCCAATGGGTGAATGTGTACTTCGTCCCCGGTATACTGCATCAGCTCCGCGACCATCTCGCAGGCGGAAGAGGCAAATGGCTCTACATAAGACAATGTAGCGGTCTCGAAATATTCTTCTGTCTGACGGTGATGGTCGATCACGACGATCGAACTCACAAGCGGGATAATGGATGGCGCATCCGTGTAAGAAGGCCGGTTGACGTCAACTACGATCAATAATACACCATTGCCATTTCCGATAAATTCAGTGGCAGATTCTTCATTTAAGAAAAGATCTTCCGGGTAATCCTTATCGTCTTTGAATCGCTCAAGCAGCGGAGCGGTAGAGGAAGTCACGGTGTTGACTACGATCCGGGACTCCTTGCCCAGGCTGTTACAGATACAACGGATACCAATGGCACTGCCGATCGCATCGGCATCCGGAAGACTGTGTCCCATAATAATAACTTTGTCGGCTGCGGCAATGGACTCACGAAGTGCGTGTGCCTTGACACGAGCCTTGACACGGGTGGATTTTTCCTGCTGGATACTTTTTCCACCGTAGAAGAGGACGCCATCTTTGGATTTGACTACAACCTGATCGCCACCTCTGGCAAGAGCCATGTCGATCGCGCTGCGGGCAAATTCCTGTCCTTTCTGGTAGGAATCCATGCGGTCGGCAATACCAATACTGATCGTCACAACCGCATCTTCGGCAGCTCCGATCGTGTGAACTTCTTCTAATATAGAGAACTTATCTTCCTGCATCTTTTCAAGGTATTTGTGCTGGAAGAGGAAAATGTACTTGTCTTTGTCCAGTTTTTTGGTGATCGCATCGTAGCGAAGCATATATTTGTTGATCTTCCGGTCGATCAGAGCAGCTAACAGAGAGCGACGGACTTCGTCTACATTTCCCAGAGACTCTTCGTAATTGTCAATGTATAAAAGACCGACTTCAAGCTTCTGCTCATCGTTCAGACGGATGCAATGCACCAGATCCGTTTCATCATAAATAAAAAGGATATAAATCTTGCTGGTGATACCCATGTCAGCGGCATTGTCCTGAAGCTGTTCCGGTGCCTGCTCCAGATCAATACACTGGATCACAGCACGATAAAACACATCCTCGATCTGGAAGTGAAGCTCGCCGTTGTTTGTAACAGTCTCCTGCGTGAGATCCTGGATCGCATCAGTAATGAGAAAATTTTTCTTCAATCCGCTTGAAAATGTGTTGCGGAATTCTTTGTTCTGCCATATGCAGTGCATATCCGGACCGACAAAAGCCAATGGGACATCCAGATCCAGAATGACCTGATTGATCGTGGCGTGGAAACTCATGGAATACTCGACCAGATCGTGCAGTAACGCTCCCCGTTTGAAGAAATAGAGCAAAATGGCAATGACCAGATATAAAACAACGTATGCCGTCATCACCAGACCGATCTTTATGTTCATCGTGTAAACCTGAATATTCATGATAAGTAACAAAACCCCTAGCAACAAGGGCCATCGCAGATAAGAACGTAACGTTCCGTGTAATTGATGGTCAGTCAAAATAAGCACCTCCTGTAAAAGTGTCAGATCATGTAAATAGACTACGCCCAAAAAAAGTCGTTTGTGCTCATTATAGCATGACATGAAAATCATTACAAATATTTGTGGGAAATAGTTTGTATCAAGTGTTGGCTGCGGATGCCGTGCCTTTTCGTAATGGGGGCAGAAAATTTTGCGTCTCGCGGGTGCTTACGCATGTGAGTGCTGTCGCACTCAATCCCGCTCTACGTCAAAGCTTTTCTGCACCTCATTACAGAAATTCCAAACGCCGGGAAGCCACTACTTGTTACAATGCAATTCTTTCAAGCGTATTTTGGGTTAGCATGGTGGCTGCTACGTCAAAGCTTTTCTGCACCTCATTACAGAAATTCCAAACGCCGGGAAGCCACCACTTGTCACGATGCAATTCTATTAGGGGGGTGGCTATCAGGATAGTTGCGGTAAAGATTGCCTCATATATTTTAAGATTTCAGTGATCCGGAAGCCCCGGTTGCAAAGAGTGGGATTGATCGCGCTAGCGATCACACGCGAAGCGCCCACGAGGTGCAACCGGGGCTTCTGGATCCTGACAAATTTAAAAAAATTTAAGCAATCAAAACCAATGCGATTGTTGATATTTTGCGGTAAATCGTGTATGATAAGGACTATATAAGTTAATAGTGGTGTATAGTTTTGGAATGGAGGATTCTATGAGATGTAAAAGATGTGGAACAGAACTCAGGAGCGATGATGAGTTTTGTTATCACTGTGGAGAACGAACTACTTTTTTTCAACGATTATTTGCGAGTAAAGCGGTTGTAGGAAGTTCGATCGCGATCGTGGTCGTTGCCATTGCTTCCATATTTACCTGGATGATCATGACGGGAAGATTGGATTTTTCTAATTTCCTCAAACATAATAACAGGCCGCAGGTGCAGGTCGCAGAGCAGACCAAAGAACCGAAGCAGGATAGTGATAGCACAGATGCAGCAAAAAGTGACAGTCCGGTTAGCAGCCCATCGGCGACAGACACGCCGGACCCGGCGGCTACTTCAGCAGCCATTTTTGTACCGGGAGATGTCACCGAGGATGTTGCGGAAGAGATGAAACCTCTTTATAAAGAGATGAAGCCGTTTTTGGCATTGAGTGCATCGTATTATGAGAATGGACGTCATGCGTTCAAGTGGGACAATGTTTCTGCTACGGTGATGGCGCTGTACAATCTGGAGTATATGGATAAGACTGTCAAGTACGGTACCAATTATGCCAAAGTAGAGAAGAAGACAAAGCAGAAGATGAAAGCGCTTTTTGGAAAGAATTATAAGTATGATCTTACGTATGGCGGCAGATATCCGGATTATGTATTTGTGAAATCCTATGGAACGGTTGTTTACAACATTCCACCGATCACAGGAAAGACCTATGATATGTCGGTTAAAAAAGTTCTTCAATATAAAGAAGGAAGATATCGAGTGATCGTGAAAGCTGGTCTGGTTTCGCAGACAAATAAAAAGCAAAAGTATTACGCACAGAAATATACGGTTTATGTAGAAAAAGATGATAGCAGTGAATATGGCTATGTGATCAAAAAGATTAAATTGTATAGCAAGAAAGATTCGACTTTATAGAAGATTCGAAATGCAAAAGAAGTTCACTCCAATTTGTTTTGGGGTGAACTTCTTTTTCGTTGTATTGACAATAAAAAAATAACGCCTCCGAATCGTGATCCGGAAGCGTTATCGAGATTAGTCTAATGTGTAAGGCATCAAAGATATGTGACGAGCGCGTTTGATAGCTACTGTCAAAGCTCTCTGATGTTTTGCGCATGTACCAGTAATTCTTCTAGGAAGAATTTTACCTCTTTCAGACATATAACGTTTTAATTTGTTTGTGTCTTTGTAGTCAATGAAATCATGTTCTTTATCAGAACAGAATGCACATACTTTTTTTCTTCTACGAGGGCCTCTTCTTCTCATTGGAGAATCGCCTCTGTCTTTATTATAAGCCATTTCAAAACCTCCTTATAAAATCCGCAGACCTAGTTAAATGGTAATCCATCTTCAATACCGTCTGGAATGTTCATAAAATCATCACTGGCTGCAGCATTAGGCTCTGGTGCACCACCAAAGTTGCCACCGCTCTGTGTGTTGGCATCTGCTGTGCTTTTGCGCTCGGCAAATTCAATCTCTTCTGCGATGATCTGAACGCTGTAAACCTTTTCACCATTTTTGTTGGTGTAATTGTCGTTCTGAATACGACCGGTTAACAACATGCGGGAACCCTGTCTGAAATACTTTTCAACAAACTCAGCCTGACGGCCGAAAGCAGTACAGTTGAAAAAATCAGTATCAGTGTCTCCCTGACGGGAAAAACGACGGTTGACCGCTAAACTAAATCTAGCAATTGCTAATGAATTTTCGCTCTGAGTATAGCGAATTTCAGGGTCACGGGTAAGATTACCCATCAAAATTACCTTATTCATGGATGACTCCTCCTTGTCTTATGCCTCCTGTTTCACGCATAAGTATCTGAGCACGTTGTCCATAATGCGAAGTCTCTGCTCCAATTCGCCTGGAACCGTTGGTTCAGCATCGAACTGAATAAAGTAATAAAAGCCTTCATTCATCTTCTGAATTTCATAAGCAAGTTTTTTCTTGCCCCATTCATCGACGTTTGTAATGTTACCGTTTAAAGCTGTGATATAATCTTTAGCTTTTTCAACAGTGGCATTTCTTACTTCGTCCTCAACTTTTGCACTAACAACTAAAGCTAATTCGTACTTATTCATAGTTGCTTGCACCTCCTTTTGGTCTCTGGCTCTCTCGATTATTGTGTGAGAGAACAAGGAATATGATTTTTTACATCACGGATTTGTATTTTACCATAGAATAATATAAAAAGCAAGGATATTTTCTTGTTTTCTTATATTTCTCCGCGGTATCCTTTTTCTACGACTTTTCGCGGAAGCATAACCTGCCTGCCGCAGCCAAGACATTTCAATCGAAAGTCCATTCCTACACGGAGAATTTCCCATTGATTGGCTCCGCAAGGGTGGGGTTTCTTCATTTTGATCTTTTGTCCTACTGAAAATTCCATAATGGCCTCCGTTCTGCAGCCGGTGACTGCTTTCTTTGCTTAATGGATAGTATAACATTTTTTTTCTTGAGAAAAAACCATGAATCATGTAAACTATAATAGCAATATAAAATTGTTTGATCGGAATTGCTGATGTGTTTTACGACGAGGAGTGATGGAATCCTATGAGAAGAGTAGCTTTTTTGACCAGTGGTGGGGACTGTCAGGCGCTGAACGCTACGATGCGTGGCGTGGCAAAGAGTTTGTATAATGCAGACCCTGAGACGCAGATCATTGGTATTCTGGAAGGGTACCGGGGACTTATGTACGAAAAATATGTTGAAATGAAGCCGTTGGATTTTTCGGGCATTTTGACAGAGGGTGGTACGATCCTTGGTTCGTCCAGACAGCCATTTAAAAATATGCGCAAACCGGATGAGGAAGGCCGCGACAAGGTGGCGGCGATGATCAATACCTATCACAAACTGGAACTGGATTGTCTTGTGATCCTGGGTGGAAATGGCACACAAAAGACCGCCAATCTGCTTCGGGAAGAAGGGCTGAATGTGGTAAGTCTTCCCAAGACGATTGACAACGACATCTGGGGAACTGACATGACTTTTGGATTTCAGAGCGCAGTAAACATTGCTACGAATGCGATCGACTGTATTCATACGACAGCATCTTCCCACAGCCGTGTGTTTATTGTTGAGGTGATGGGACACAAGGTAGGATGGCTTACGTTACACGCCGGTATTGCCGGTGGCGCGGATGTGATCCTTCTTCCGGAGATTCCGTATGATATTGATGCCGTAGTGGCAGCGATCGAAAAACGGAGTGCCGAAGGAAAACGATTTTCGATCCTTGCTGTTGCGGAAGGGGCGATCTCAAAAGAAGATGCGCTGCTCACGAAAAAGGAATACAAGACAAAAGTAAAAAAAGAACAATATCCGAGTGTTTCCTATAAAATAGGTGCAGAGATTGAACAGCGGACCGGACAGGAAGTACGCATTACCGTACCGGGACATACCCAGCGGGGAGGCGCACCATGTCCGTATGACCGGGTGATCTCGACCCGGCTGGGAGCGGCGGCTGCCCGATTGATCCTGGAAGAAAAATATGGCTACATGGTTGGCTTTAAAAATCAGGATATTGTGCCGGTTCCGCTTGAAGAAGTAGCCGGCCGATTGAAAATGGTCGATCCGGATTCTTCTATTATAAAAGAAGCAAAAGAATTGGGAATTAGTTTTGGAGACGAGTGAGGTTAGTTTTGTCATATCAAGCATTATATCGTAAATACCGCCCGAAAGATTTTGACAGTGTAAAAGGGCAGGATCATATTATAACGACATTAGCAAATCAGATAAAGTCCGACCGGGTAGGACATGCTTATTTATTTTGTGGAACCAGAGGAACCGGCAAGACGACCGTGGCAAAGATTTTTGCCAAAGCGGTCAATTGTGAAAATCCGGGTCCGAAAGGTCCATGTGGCGTATGCCCGATGTGTCAGGCGATTGAGAATCAGACGTCGATGAACGTTGTCGAGATTGATGCTGCGTCGAACAATAAAGTAGATGATATACGTCAGGTAATTGACGAAGTGCAGTATTCTCCCGCAGAGGGCAGATATAAAGTATACATTATTGATGAGGTTCATATGCTGTCAACAAGTGCGTTCAATGCGTTGCTCAAGACATTGGAAGAGCCGCCGTCATATATGATCTTTATACTGGCGACGACAGAAGCTTACAAGATACCGCTTACGATCTTGTCACGCTGTCAGAGATATGATTTTAAACGGATCGATGTAAATACGATCAGTGGACGGTTGAGAGAACTGCTGGACAAAGAAGGCGTTCAGGCAGAGGACAATGCGCTGGACTACATTGCCAGACAGGCAGATGGCGCGCTGCGTGATGGACTCAGCCTGCTGGAGCAGTGTATTTCTTTTTACTTTGGCGAGACACTGACCTACGAAAAAGTATTGAATGTTCTCGGTGCAGTAGATCAGGGAATTTACCATGAACTGCTCGAAGGACTGCTGCACAGCAGTGTGGATCAGATTCTTCTGGTTGTCAAATCGATGGTAGAACAGGGAAAAGATCTGACACGTTTTGTCAATGAATTTGTGTGGTATCTCCGCAACCTTCTGGTTGTCAAAACAGCAAGTTCTTCAGAAAACCTGGTTGATATGTCGGAGGAAAACCGGAAAGAGCTGGAGCGGTTTACAGATGAAATGGACATGAATACGCTGTTTCGCTGTATCCGGATCATGTCGGAACTGGCCAATGACATGAAGTATCACAATGATAAGCGTGTGCTTCTGGAAGTGACACTGGTCAAGATGTGCAGACCGCAGATGGAACAGGACTACGAGTCGATCATTCAGAGACTGAATCAGCTGGAGCAGTTGAACGAAGATCTTCAGGTGGCGATGGAGACCGGACAGTTTGCAGTCGCGGCAAATCCGCAGCCGTTTGGTGGTGGGGAAGCACCGGCACCTAAAAAAGAGATCCGTCCGGAGGCAATCCCGGACGATGTGAAATCGGTTGTAGCAAGCTGGAAACAGGTACTGGCAAGACTGAATCCCGTGACAAGAAGTATGCTGGCTGAGGTACGGGTCAGTGTGTCGGAGGCCGGGCGGTTGATCTTGGCATTTTCCAAACAGACAGAGGCACAGTATTTTCAGCGGGAACAGATACAAAGTGAATTGACAGAAGTGATGGGGCAGCTTACCGGCAAAGAGGTAGGACTGGACATCCGCCTGGCAGAGACCAGACAGGAGATCAATGCGCTGCCGGAGCTTCGCAATATTATAAAAAATGTAGAAATTGAGTATATGGAGGATTAAAAAATGGCAAGAAGAGGTGGATTTCAGGGCGGTATGCCAGGAAACATGAACAATTTGATGAAACAGGCACAGAAGATGCAGCGCCAGATGGAAGAGACACAGCGCGAGATGGAAGAAAAAGAATATGAAGCAAGTGCTGGTGGCGGAGCAGTTACCGTCCGCGTATCTGGAAAAAAAGAAGTGCTGTCGGTAAAATTATCGGAAGAAGTAGTGGATCCGGACGACATTGAAATGTTAGAAGATCTGATCGTAGCAGCAACCAATGAGGCACTTCGCAAGCTGGAAGAAGACAATGCAAAATCCATGGAAGCGCTGACCGGCGGATTGAATCTTGGCGGAGGCTTTCCATTCTAATGAATTATTATAGTGAGTCGATACAACAGCTGATCGAAGAACTGGCTTCGCTGCCCAATATTGGACCGAAGTCCGCGCAGAGGCTGGCGTTTCATATTTTAAATCTGCCGGAAAAACGGGTGGAACAGCTGGCGTCAAGCATTTTGAATGCGCGAAAAAAGATCCGGCTTTGCAAACGATGTTACAACCTTTCGGATCAGGAGATCTGCCCGATCTGCAGTGATCCGAAAAGAGATGGTTCGATCCTTATGGTGGTAGAGGAACCAAGTGATCTGGCGGCTTATGAAAAAACAGGACAGTACCGGGGACTTTATCATGTGCTTCATGGTGCGGTAAATCCGATGGTCGGTGTCCAGCCGGAAAACCTCAAATTAAAAGAGCTGATGCAAAGACTCCAGACGGAAGATGTCAAAGAAGTTATTATTGCGACAAATTCTACGGTAGAGGGCGAGGCGACGGCGCTATGGATCAGTAAATTTGTGAAGCAGGCGGGGATCAAGGTGACCCGTATCGCCAGTGGAGTGCCGGTTGGCGGCGCGCTAGAATTTATTGATGAGATGACCTTGTTTCGCGCTCTGGAGGGCAGAACCGAACTGTGACCGGATCAGACAGTGGTACAGACCGTACACAACGAAGTCTGCGAGCTGCATTACCGTATTCAGCCGTGTCGTCTGCAACATCGTCTGGTTTGCGGGACCGGACAGATTGACAATGCCGGTGATGAAGATGTCCCCTACTTTGGGAAGAGACTTGTTGACGCCGATGCCCGGTGAAAGCGGCCCTTTGCCAAGTGTGATATAACCAATATGTTCATTGGTGCCAAGGGAGGCATCGACGGCGATGATCAGAGGATCTTTGTGACATAATTTAATAAAACCAATGGTGGCTTCCAGATTGCCGGCATGGACAGGTTTGTCCAGAGTGCCGTAGATCTGGAGGCCTTTTTTATTTGGCAGGCGCTTGAATGAGTTTTCCAAAGCTAACTGTAGTTTGTGGCCGATGATCGGACCAAGACAGTCGCCGGTTGCCCGGTCCGATCCGATGCAGAGAAGGATAATATCATTGCGGCTCTTTTCAAAATGGTTCAGCAACCGGTTGATGGCAGCAATGAATTGATGTGTGGCTGATGAGTCAGCCGGGTTATAATAATTCAACATAAAAAGTCCTCATTTCCAATTTATGATATTAGTATTTACATTTAAAAAGAACTTAACCAGAAAAAAATAAATGGCACCTCCTCCAATCGACAAATTTGGCAAAAATACCATGCTACAATAGGGTGAAAAATAAAAGGGAGGTCCAGATATGCATTGGAATAAACCGAAAAGTGTGCGGCAGATAGGCAGTGTGCCAGGGAAAGACCGCGTCTATACAGAAGATTATGTCGTGCGTTTTGCCAAACAGCTGGCGGCACAAAGTGCACATACAGAGCGGGCAGCAGTACTGCTTGGAGGGGTATATACATACAATTCAGAGAAGATTTATCAGATTTCGGGAATCGTGGAAATACCGGGGTTTGCCGGACGGGTGTCTCCGGAGTTGTCCTCGGATACATGGCATCAGATTTTTACAGAAATAAAGGAAAACTTTACGGATCTGGAAATCGTCGGGTGGTTTTATACATATCGTGAATTTACACCGCAGGATGCCAATAGCCTGTTGGAGATCCATAAGGCAAATTTTCAACATCGGGACAAGGTATTGTTTTTGTACGACCAGCAAGATCAGGAAAATGAGTTTTTCTTGTATCGAAACGGACGATTAGAGAAGCAAAAGGGACATTTTGTGTATTATGAAAAAAATCCGGAAATGCTCCGGTATATGGAAAAAGAAAATAACCGGCACGTGCATTTGGTTGAGCAGGAGGACGACCGTGTGCTGCGTAATATCCGCGGGATCATAGCGGAAAAAGAAAAACAGAAGGACTCCCGTAAAAAATGGAAAAAGAGAGAAGCGGGTTTTGGACACAGCATGGTGGCGGTGCTGTTATTGATCGTGCTGGTCATGGGGGCAACCGCATTACGCAACCAGTCCGTTCTGAATAAAGTGACAAAGCAGCTGGGACAGATCCAGCAAATGACCATTGGACCGTCTAAGCAGAATAAAGAGAACACCGAAACGGTTGTAGAGACATTGTCGGGAAATGTAGAAAAACAGAATTCATCCGGGGGAGCGATCAGCGGTGCAGCAGTTACCGGGCAATCTATTCAGTAGGTTGCCATAATGAAAGTGCCTGTGTTATACTGAAAGAACTAAAGCAGAAACGGGGATTCCTTATGGAAAAGAAAAAACACATTATTGTGTGGGTCGTTGTAGGAATTATTGTGATTGGCCTGGGGGCACTGATTGCCGTATCTTACATTTTTGCCAATCGCTGCTATGATAAATACCAGGTGTTAAACAAAGTAGAAAGAAAAGACAGCGACAATGTGACATATACCTATTTTAATGGGAATATTTTGAAATGCAGCCGTGCCGGTATCAGTGCGATCAGTAACGAGGGCAAGAGTCTTTGGAACGGTGGCTACGAGATGAAGCAGCCGCAGATGGACACCTGTGGCAAGTATGTAGTTGTGGCCAGCGTTGGTGGCAAAGAACTGTATGTATACAACGGCGAAGATGAAGGACAGTGCATTGAGACCAATTATGCGATCGTGCGCGCCAAAGTAAATAAAAAAGGAATTGTTGCGGTAATGCTGGAAGATACCGATTCCAACGTACTGAATGTTTATAATCCGTATAACAGCGCACAACAATTACTCGTAGAGATCCCGACCAATGTGTCAGAGGATGGCTATCCGCTTGACTTTGATATTTCGCCGGATGGCAACAGCGTGGTGATCGCGTATATGACAGTAGAAGGAAATGTCGTCTCCAACAAAGTGAATTTTTACAATTTTACGGAAGTGGGACAAGACCAGAACACGCTTGTTGGCGGCAAGCAGTACGAGAAGAAGATGATTTCTTCCATTGATTTTGTTGGCGAGGATGAAGTTGCGGTATTTTATGAAAATGGCTACGATATTTTTGCAAACATGAAACAGCCGAAAGAGAAAACATCCAAAACCTTTGATGATGCGATCTACAGCATCGCTTACAATGACAAATATATTGCTGTGGTTTTGGGCGAAACGGATGCGGAAAAGAAAAAATTGCAATTGTTTGACCGGAAAGGAAAACAGAAAATGAGTCAGGAAATTTCATTTTCCTATGCGTCGGTCAATCTGTATCAGGATGATCTGTTTTTTGTTTCGGCAAAGGAATGTCATGTCATCCGGAGCAACGGAAGAGCGAAGTTTTCCTGTGAATTCCAGGATGCGGTCGATTATCTGTTCCCCACAAACAGTGCGAATGTGTATACGCTGGTCGATCAGGGGACGATCCAGAAAATTGAATTGTCGGCGAGGTAGTACATTAGAGAAAGGAAGATACAACGGATGAATATTGCAGAAGTGATTGCTATTATCATGATCATATTGTGCGCGTTACACGGGGCGTCATGCGGCTTGCTGTATAAGGTTTATTCGCTGATCCGGTTTTTACTTGTCATTGTGCTTATGATACTTTTGACACCGGTTGTGGTTTCGTTTTTGCCGGTGGACATTTTTTACCGGCAGGGGATTGGTTATCTGGTGGCAGGAGTTGTTGCCTCTATCATTCTTGGAATTGTAGGACATTATCTGAAAAAAGCAAATAAAATTCCGGTGTTTGGCAGTGTGAACAAACTGGGGGGTGCTCTGGTGGGTGCTTTGTATGGCGTTGCATTTGTCTGGCTGTGCCTCGAACTGATAGCAGCGTTTCCGGGGACCCAGTTGTGCCAGCAGGCAGCCGTATATGTGGCAAAGAGTGATCTCCTTTTGAAACTGCAGCACATGAATCCGCTTTCATTAATTTCATAGTTTAGTACTTGACAAAGAAAAATCTGCACGATATAATGACTTAGCATGCGTTTCGTGCAGATTTTTTGCACAGATGCATATAAAAATAATCATAGGAGGTGAAAATTAATGCCAACTTTTAACCAATTAGTAAAGCAGGGTAGAAAATCAGTTGCTAAGAAGTCAAATTCTCCAGCATTGCAGTCTTCCTACAATTCTTTGAAGAAAAAGTCTGTAAACACTAGTTCTCCACAGAAGCGTGGTGTTTGTACTGTAGTTCGTACTGCTACACCTAAGAAGCCTAACTCAGCTCTTCGTAAGATCGCCAGAGTTCGTCTTTCCAATGGTATCGAGGTAACAAGTTATATTCCTGGTGAAGGACACAACCTTCAGGAGCATAGCGTAGTTATGATCCGTGGTGGCCGTGTTAAGGACCTTCCTGGTACAAGATACCACATTATCCGTGGTACTTTGGATACAGCAGGTGTTGCTAACAGAAAACAGGCTCGTTCCAAATATGGAGCTAAGAGACCAAAAGCAAGTAAGTAATTACTAATTACAAAAGTGCCGGCTTAATTTTTGCATCGAATTATATATAAGTAATGAATGTGCAAGACTTAAACTGGTGCGGACACAAGTCGTGAGTACCTGTGAATTAATCATTATTAAGGAGGGAAGTAACGTGCCACGTAAAGGACATATTCAGAAAAGAGATGTGTTAGCAGATCCAGTTTACAAGAGCAAAGTTGTTACGAAGTTAGTAAACAACATCATGCTGGATGGTAAAAAAGGCGTTGCTCAGAAAATTGTATACGGAGCATTCGAACAGATCGCAGACAAGACAGGTAAGGATGCTTTGGAAGTATTTGACGAGGCTTTGAACAATGTTATGCCTGAGTTAGAGGTTAAGGCTAGACGTATCGGTGGTTCCACATATCAGGTTCCTATCGAAGTTCGCCCTGATCGTCGTCAGGCGCTGGCTCTTCGTTGGTTGACAACATTTTCACGTAGCCGTGGAGAGAAGACCATGAAAGAGAGACTGGCTAACGAGATCATGGATGCAGCAAACAATACTGGTGCATCTGTTAAGAGAAAAGAAGATATGCATAAGATGGCTGAGTCCAATAAGGCATTTGCTCACTACAGATGGTAATCATCTGCAGATGACGATGACTTATGCATGATTTTTGAAAAAGGAGGAACTAGCTTTGGCTGGAAGAGAGTATCCATTGGACCGTACCAGAAATATTGGTATTATGGCTCATATCGATGCCGGTAAGACAACTTTGACAGAGCGTATTCTGTATTATACCGGTGTTAACTATAAAATTGGTGAGACTCATGACGGTGCATCCACAATGGACTGGATGGAGCAGGAGCAGGAAAGAGGTATTACAATTACTTCTGCCGCTACTACTTGTCACTGGACACTGGAAGATCATCATAAACCAAAAGCAGGTGCATTAGAGCATCGTATCAACATCATCGATACTCCGGGACACGTAGACTTTACGGTAGAAGTAGAGCGTTCTCTGCGTGTACTTGATGGAGCAGTAGGTGTATTTGATGCGAAAGCAGGTGTTGAGCCTCAGTCAGAGAACGTTTGGCGTCAGGCTGACACATACAATGTACCACGTATGGCATTCATCAACAAAATGGACAAGATGGGAGCAGATTTCTTCATGTCTGTTCAGACCATTATTGACCGTCTTGGAAAGAATGCGATTCCAGTACAGATTCCAATCGGAAAAGAAGACGACTTTATCGGTCTTGTTGACTTGTTCGAGATGGAAGCATACTACTACAAAGATGACAAGGGTGAAGACATCGAGATTACTGCAATCCCTGATGATCTGAAAGACCTTGCAGAAGAATGGCACAACAACCTTGTTGAGAAAATCTGTGAGTTGGATGACGACTTATTAGAGAAGTATCTGGAAGGTGAAGAGCCAAGCGTTGATGAACTTAAGAAAGTTCTTCGTAAAGGAACCATTGCTTGTGAGGCTGTTCCAGTATATTGTGGATCTGCTTACAAGAACAAAGGTGTTCAGAAATTGTTGGATGGTGTTGTTGAGTTCATGCCAGCACCAACTGATATCCCTGACATCACTGGTGTGGATGACGAAGGAAACGAAGTTGTTCGTAAATCTTCTGATGATGAACCATTCGCAGCTTTGGCATTCAAGATCATGTCTGACCCATTTGTTGGTAAATTGGCATTCTTCCGTGTTTATTCCGGTACATTGAACTCCGGTTCTTATGTATTGAACGCAACAAAAGGAAAGAAAGAGCGTGTAGGACGTATCCTTCAGATGCATGCTAACAAACGTAGTGAGTTAGACAAAGTATATTCCGGAGATATCGCTGCAGCAGTTGGATTTAAATTGACAACTACCGGTGATACGATCTGTGATGAGAAAAACCCTGTTATCTTGGAATCCATGGAATTCCCAGAGCCAGTTATCGAGTTGGCAATTGAGCCAAAAACAAAGAACGATCAGGGTAAAATGGGTGAAGCTCTTGCTAAATTGGCAGAAGAAGACCCTACATTCCGCGCACATACCGATCAGGAAACTGGTCAGACGATCATCGCCGGAATGGGTGAGTTGCACTTGGAAGTTATCGTAGACCGTTTGCTCCGCGAGTTCAACGTAGAAGCAAATGTAGGTGCTCCACAGGTAGCTTACAAAGAAACATTTACTCAGGAAGTTGAAATCGACAGCAAATACGCTAAGCAGTCTGGTGGTCGTGGTCAGTACGGACACTGTCGTGTACGTTTCACACCAATGGATCCAAACGGCGAAGTTCCTTACGAGTTCGAGTCTACTGTAGTCGGTGGTGCTATTCCAAAAGAATACATCCCAGCAGTTGATGAAGGTATCCAGGAAGCTGCTCAGTCCGGTATTTTGGCTGGATTCCCTGTACTCGGTGTTCATGCGAACTGTTATGACGGTTCTTACCATGAAGTCGATTCCAGTGAAATGGCATTCCACATCGCTGGTTCTATGGCATTCAAAGAGGCTATGCAGAAAGGTGGAGCAGTATTGCTTGAGCCTATCATGAAAGTCGAAGTTACAATGCCAGAAGAATACATGGGTGATGTAATCGGAAGCTTGAACGCAAAACGTGGTCAGATCGAAGGTATGGATGACATCGGCGGCGGTAAGATCGTACGTGCATTCGTTCCATTGGCTGAGATGTTTGGATATTCTACAGAACTTCGTTCTTCTACTCAGGGTCGTGGAAACTACTCCATGTTCTTCGAGAGATACGAGAAATGTCCAAAGAATATTCAGGACAAAGTTTTGAACGAAAAAGCTGGTAAATAATTTATCAGACAATTATAAATGGGGACTTGCATTTTCTGCAAGTTTCCCATATAATGATGCTATATTATGGCAATAATTTCTAAATAATTATTAATTAAAATTTGTTAGGAGGACGTTTAGAAATGGCTAAGGAAAAGTATGTAAGAAGTAAACCACATTGTAACATTGGTACCATCGGACACGTTGACCATGGTAAAACAACTCTGACAGCTGCTATCACAAGAGTATTGGCTGAAAGAGTAGCTGGTAACGAAGCTACAGATTTTGAAAATATCGATAAAGCTCCAGAAGAAAGAGAACGTGGTATCACAATCTCTACTGCTCACGTTGAGTACGAGACAGAGAAGAGACATTACGCTCACGTAGACTGCCCAGGACATGCTGACTATGTAAAGAACATGATCACTGGTGCTGCTCAGATGGATGGTGCTATCCTTGTAGTAGCTGCTACTGACGGTGTTATGGCTCAGACAAAAGAGCATATCCTTCTTTCCCGTCAGGTAGGTGTACCTTATATCGTAGTATTCTTGAACAAATGCGATATGGTAGACGACGAAGAGTTGATCGAACTCGTAGAGATGGAAGTTACAGAGCAGTTGGAAGAGTATGAATTCACTGATTGCCCAATCATCAAAGGTTCCGCTCTTGGCGCTTTGGAAGATCCAAACGGCAAATGGGGCGATGCTATCATGGAATTGATGAACACAATCGACGAGTATATCCCAGATCCAGAACGTGACACAGACAAACCATTCGTTATGCCTGTAGAGGACGTATTCTCTATCACAGGTCGTGGTACTGTTGCTACAGGACGTGTTGAGGCTGGTACACTTCACTTGAACGACGAAGTTGAAATCGTTGGTATCAAAGAAGAAGTTCAGAAGTCTGTTGTAACTGGTATCGAGATGTTCCACAAAGAGTTGGATGAGGCTCAGGCTGGAGATAACGCTGGTGTTCTTCTTCGTGGTATTCAGAAAACTGATATCGAAAGAGGACAGGTTTTGTGTCAGCCAGGAACTTTGACATGTCATACAAAGTTCACAGCTCAGGTTTACGTTTTGACTAAAGATGAAGGTGGTCGTCATACTCCATTCTTCAACAACTACCGTCCACAGTTCTACTTCCGTACAACTGACGTAACTGGTGTTGTTCAGCTTCCAGAAGGTACAGAGATGTGCATGCCTGGAGATAACGTAGAAATGACTATCGAATTGATTCACCCAATCGCTATGAGCCAGGGTCTTACATTCGCTATCCGCGAAGGTGGACGTACAGTAGGTTCAGGCCGTGTTGCTACAATCATCGAGTAATCTACGCGAAAGCAATGAGATAAGCGCCATATAGGCGATAATAAAAGGGACTTTCAAGCTTGCTTGAAGGTCCCTTTTTTGGGCTCTTTGTCAAGAGTGGGGGTAAAAAAGATTTATCGGTAGGTGCAGAAAGATTCTGCACCTACTTTTTATGTAGTAGATAAAAGGATTCTGTTTCTAAAGTTCTTAAAATTTCGATAGCCATAAGCGTTTCGTTTTATCACCTTGATTTTATTGTTGCAGCCTTCTGTAAATCCATTGGAATAAGGACAATCAAATGCATTTAAAATATATTTTCCCCAGTTTGCTAACATGGTCAGGGTTGGCTTGAATTCATCGAGATTACTTGCCTGTGCGGATAATATAAATTTTTGCAGTTTTTGCTTTGCTTCGCTACTGTTCTGGAAGTTCATGAATGCATAAAATAATTCCTTTAAGTAATAAGCAGTAGCCAGATCCGGGGATATGGAAAGCATAACTGTCAGGGAATCTTTGCTTTGAGGCGATAGTTTATTAAAATGGGATAAAAGTAATTTTCTACTCCTTTTAAAATATTTACGGCGGGTTGGGTGCATATCTTGTTGAACCCGTTTTCTTACATTTTCTAATGCCCAGGTCACATAACGGACAACATGGAACTTGTCAATTACAATGGTTGCATTTGGAAGATAATTTTCAGCAATATCTCGATATACATAATTCATATCCATAATGAAGTATTGGACTTCGTTCCTGTTTGGAAAACTCCTAAGGTATTCCTTTAGTTTGTATTGAGTTCTGGACGGCAAAATATCAATAACTTTGTGCTTGTCTGGAGCAGTGATAATTGCCTGAAATTTTTGACCACCGGCATTTCCTTTAAATTCATCGATGGATAAAACTTTAGGCAGATGAGATGGCTTGGGATAGTTGATGTCATTTAATCGTCTGAAAATGGTAGAAGGAGAAATGCCGACTTCTTCCGCGACAGAGGCAATGTTTTGGGTGTTCCGAAGCTTGTGTATGGAAAGATGGCAAAGTCTGTTTGTGATTCGGCAGTGCTGCGGTAATAAAGAAAAAGGTTCTTTAAAGTGCTTATTACAGGACGGGCAATGGTAACGGCGTTTTTTATAGTGGAGGAAGCAACGTTTTCCTTGGACGGGAGAATCTTTGATCACCGCAGGGCGATAATCGTGAATTTTGTTTGTAATGGCACCACAAACCGGACAAACACAGTCACGACGTTTTAATTTAAAATAAATATGGACTTCCGAAGTAAAAAGTTCTACATTTTCAACAATTAGGTCTTTAATATCTAAAAGATTTGAGATAAAATCAGTATTAGGCATAGGCATTCTCCTTTGATAGGTTATTTTGTGGTGATTTAATTATATCGTAAGAAGCTGCTTATGCCTATATTCTTTAAAAACAAAAAGGTTCTAAACCCTACTTACCCCCAAGTAAAGTTTAGAACCGAAAAAAATAGGTGACCGTATACAATGGGCAAAAGAACGAAGTGAAGAACACAATGCACAGATAAAGAAGAACAAAACAAAATACAGAGGAATGGAGTTGTAAATAGTGAAAAATATTTACAGAAACATAAAGGCAAAAATGTTAAAAAAGATTGATAAATATATTTTATGGATTTATAATTAATAAATAAGAATTTATCTGACAGGAGGCTCAAAATGAGTACATATTTATCGCGAGTTGAACATATTGGAGATTATTATAATGTTAGACCTATTTTAGAAATGATGGATGGTGGTTTTGTTGAAGTAGATAGCCAGAAATTTGGACAATATGGAACTATTACTATTGCTGCTATATATGGACAGTATAGTGAGTCACCGTTTATTCAGGATAGAAAATATGTTATGTTTTCATTGGAGGATGAAGAACTATCCCAATTAGAAAAAACATATTCTGGATATAAAATTAAAGCAGTTGATTTTATATCTAGATGTAAAACATTGGAATCTTATAGATTAAGAGAAGTTATTTATTTAGAAAAGAATTATAGCTTTGATACATTTTACGAATGGAAGAATGAGATAATTGCGGATATATTAGAGCCAATGACAGCTCTAATATATTTAGCTAATGAAGGTCGGATTATAGGACCTTTTTCACATGATAAAATAGAAGACAATAAATATAAATTTAGACCGGCTACAAATTGTGAAGATCCATATATTGTCAAGGAATATAGTATAGATGAATTTGATGAACCGATTTATGAATTTGATGAAAAATATTTCGGAAAGCAAAGACATTTGGTATTTGTAGAAGAATTGCCTAAGAGCATAGGAAGGATAGATTGTATTGATGACGAAAGTTTAAAAGAAATTGCAAGTAAATGTATGGCATTAACATCGGGGACAAAGCAAGCTCAAAAAGAGGTTAAGCTGGCAGTAATGGGATTGCCAGAAACTGAATTAACTGAAGAAAGAAAAAAGAGATTATTAAAATTGTTTGAAAATGGTGAAATGACCAATCAGGTTATTTCTGCTATGCCTCAAACTATATTAGATGATCCGAAAGCAATGGAAAAAATTGCGGAAAGTATTTTGAGTAATAGTAACTATACTGATAAAATTTATTCAATAGTAAAATCACAAGAGCATTTTGGAGATATTTTTTCAAAACTAGATACGGAGAAAAAAGAAAAAGTAGCAGAAGTAGATGCGTTACAAAAGAAAATTGAAATATTAAACAGTCAAATTGAAGATGAAAAAAACGGTATTAGTACAGAAGAAGTAAAGAAACTTACGGAAGAAAATGAGCATTTAAAGGATGAATTAAATAGACATCAGACATATTTGAAGTTACAGGACAATGTTGATAATCTAAAACAAGAAAAGAGTGAATTGGAGAATGAGTATGCTCAGCTAATAAAAATGAAAGATTCCGTTTCTGTAGAGATTGCAAAAAAAGTTAATGAAGTATATACCAATGTAGCATTTGATGGGGCTTTATCTAGTATGATGTTACGTGAAGCGGCAAAATTTGAAGAAAGTGAAAAGGTAAAAAATACTCAAAAATACATTTTAAGTAAAGAAACATGCAATAATAAATCGACAATTAAAAATGTGAAAGAATTAGTTGAGTTTATATATGATGAACTTAACAACACTGCCAAAAGGGAAGTATCGTATAATGATGTTGCAAATATATTATTGTGCTGGTCACAGTCATTTTTATCGATTTTTGCAGGGGAGCCAGGAAGTGGAAAAACGTCATTGGTTTCGTTAATGGCAAATATTATGGGTCTTACGAGTAAAGAGCAAAAAAGATATGCGGAAATTGCGGTTGAAAAGGGATGGACTTCAAGGCGTGATTTCATAGGATATTATAATCCTTTGACTAAGACACTTGATGCGGCTAATGGCGATATGCTTAAAGTTTTAGAAGTTATGAAGGCAGAAGAGCAAGAAAAGATAATTGATTTTCCATACTTGGTATTATTGGATGAAGCAAATCTTAGTCAGATGGAACACTATTGGGCAGATTTTATGGGTTTATGTGACATGAATAAACCTCAAAGGAGTGTATCATTGGGAGAAAATTATGTATACCCTATAGGAGATACATTGCGTTTTGTTGCAACAATAAATTTGGATCATACGACAGAGATGCTTTCACCTAGGTTAATAGATAGAGCTTGGATTATTTTAATACAGTCATCTGATATATTAATTGATGAAATAGAAGAGCCAGATTATTCTAAAGAGTATCCTATTGTTGAATATGAAAATTTAAAACAATTGTGTGATTCAACATATTGGAAATCGAAGAGCTTAGAAACAGCGATTATTGATAAATTTAATAATATAAGAACGTGTTTTCAATATATAGGTATTAATTTTAGTCCTAGGATTATTGGAATGATAAAGAAATATTGTTTGGCAAGTAAGATGATAATGGATTTTAGTGGAAACGCTTATGTGGCATTAGATTATGCAGTGGCTCAAAAAATATTACCAATGATTAATGGATATGGGGAACAATATCAAGAGTTTTTAAAAAAATTATTATTGGAATGTGATCCGAATACAATGCCAAAATGTAATGAGATTATACAAACAATATTGAAAAATGGTAATGTTAATATGCAATACTATCAATTCTTTACAAGATAGGTGGTGCAATAGATGATGATGCCTATAATTGAGTTGTATTATGAGGATAAGAATATAGTCCTTAATTTAGATGATACAACAAAATTAACAGATTTAAATCAAACCGCATATATAGTATACCAAGATAAGAAATATTCGCATCTTATTTTAAAGAATATTGAAAATGTAGATGAAATAGAACTTTTGGTAAATAATGAAACTATAGACATAGAATGGAAACAAACATCAGAAGGATATCTACTAATTATTCAACGAAATAGTCCCTTGTTTTTATTAACATATGGACTTACTGAAATTGCTATAAGGATTAACCTTATTGATGGAACAGATAAAATATATTTTTCTCCTCCGTTATCAGTTGCAATCAATAAAAAATATGAAGAAAATATAGATGCATTATTTCAAATGCTGGATATTATCTATGAAAAAAGTAATGTGTTATTACTTAAAAATAAAGATATAAATAAACAGATTAGTACAGGAAGAAGTGGATATCAAAACAAAATTGAAAAAGAAATTGAAAATTTAATATCTATAATGCGTAATTTGAATAAAAATTATGTTTATTTTATTAATAATGCAAATGTATTAACTGAGACTCAATATTCTGTAGATTCAATAGAAAAGTTGAAGAATGTTGGTGCATCCAGTATTCAGTATATAATAATGCATCCAGAAGAATTACAGAAGTCCTACAATCATCAGGGAATACAAATTTCAAGGCAAAGATATATTCCTAAAAAGACATTGGTTTCAACAAGTAGATATACTAGTGATACTTATGAAAATAGAATGATTATGGCTTTTATTTGGACTTTATATGTAGAAGCTTGTAATAAAGAAGAAAAATTGAAATGTTTTTTACGTCAAAATAGAATTGAAATGAAAACAAATCAAGAAACAGGGGAAGATTATGTATTATGTACTAGAATAATAGATCAATATATAAGATCATCATATGAACTATACGAGAAAAAATATAGAAGTATAAAAGGTGAATTGCTAGAATTGTATAATAAATACAGTAAAGTTTTGATTGAATACCCAGTTATCTTAAATAAAGTTCCAGAGCCTACGGCTGTTTTTTTGGAGATACATCATTATAGGAATACCTTTCAAAGTATGAATTTATGGTTTGGAAGGGAAAAAGATAATATTCCACATCATAATATGGTATTGCAATTTTCAAATGCAGATAAAATATATGAATACTACTGTCTATTAGGAATAGTTGATATTTTATTAGAACTAGGATTTAATGAAGAGTTGGAGAAAAGAGATACTTATAAATATAATGTCAAATATACGAAATTTTGTAATACTGAAGAGGCAAATACATTTTATTTTTATAAAGAGCAAATGAAAATCACATTGTATTATCAGCCAGTGATATATTCAGATTCAAATAAATTTGATAATAATATTGGGTTATTTAGAGTAGATAAGAGTTTTTATACACCAGATTTTATTTTAAAAAAAGAAAAAGATGGAGAAACCACATATTGTATTTTAGATGCCAAATGGAGAAACCGTAATGCCTTGCTAAAGAAAGAAAACGAAGGTGGGCTGAGAGACTTGGTTTATAAATACTCGTATTCGGTTGTAGATAAGTATTCACGACATTGCATTGATAATCTGTGGCTTCTTCAAGGTAAGGATGATTCGACTAATAGTAATTGGTATATTCATAGAAGAGGTCCGATAAGCAAACAGAAGGGTGAAAAATTTCAGATGGCAAGTGGAATTGTAAAATATACACCCCAAACTGGCAGTCTAGGATTGAGACGAGTTGTTAATAGTTTTTTAAGTGAATGAATATAAAAGACCAATAAAAATATTTATTTGAGAAGGGAAAATATAACAATTAATATGGAATTTGAATTACTAGCAGACAGCATAAAGAAAATAAATAATAAAGCTGGCAATGCAGCTAAAAGTGCAGTAAATCAATTGCTTACATTAAGAAATTGGGCAATAGGGTATTATATTGTTGAGTATGAACAGGATGGTAGTGATCGAGCTGAATATGGAACACGTCTTCTTAGAAATTTAGAAAATGAAATTTCTGAGAGAGGGATGAATGTAACATTATTTAAGGCATGCCGGCAGTTTTATTTGCAGTATCCGCAAATTGGTTCGACAGTGTCGAACCAATTTAACTTGCCTAATTTTGAAAAAAGTTCGACAGCGTCGAACCTTTTTGTAACAGATCCAGAACAGTTAATAAATAACTTATCATTTTCACATATTCGAGAAATTATGGCACTTGAAGATCCATTTGAAAGATTTTTTTACGAAATGGAATGTATAAAATGTAATTGGAGTGTTCGGGAACTGCGTAGACAGATAAAATCAAATTTGTATGTCCGTGCTGGTATAAGCAGAAATCCAGAAGCGTTATTAAAGCAAACAGCGATTAATTCAAAAGAAAGCAATACGTTAACAATTAAAGATCCATTTACATTTGAGTTTCTTGGGCTTGATGCAAAAGATGCTGTTTCAGAATCAGATTTAGAACAAGCACTTATGGATCATTTACAGGAATTCATGCTTGAACTGGGACAAGGATTTTGTTTTGAGGCAAGACAGAAACGAATAGTTATTGATGATAAATATTATTTTATTGATTTAGTATTTTATAATCGACTTTTACATTGCAATGTAATTATCGAGTTGAAAAACGATGAATTTAAGCATGAGGATTTGGGACAGCTAAATGCATATGTTGGTTATTATAAAAAGAATGAGATGACGCTAGGAGATAATCCGCCTGTAGGAATTTTACTTTGTACAGATAAAGGTTCACAAATGGTAGAATATGCTCTGTCAGGAATGGACAATCAATTGTTTGTTTCAACATATATGTTACATTTGCCAGATAAGAAGAAGCTGGAAGAGTTTATGTTGAAAGAAATGGCGGAGATGGGAATGGATGTGCAATAATAAAATTTTCAAAAATCTCAGAGAGATATGGGACTATATGATACACTTGAATGATAATAGGTTCATGTGCTTGAAATAAGGAGAAAATGTAATGCTATGTAAGATCGTGTATTTTGATGAAGATTCCGTGACTGATTTTGTACAAATAGTGGCAGGAGGTCAATTAGAAAAGACTACGAAATTGCTTAATCAAAGTCAGGAAAACGGAAAAACAGAATTAGGTGCGAAAGTTGGAATTGGTTTGAGTGGAGTCTTTAGAGCTCTAATGGGATTTGAGGGATCCGCATCAGTAGGAGCGTCAATAGGAGCATCATTTAATTCTAATGAGATGGCTAAAAATATTGTGAAAAATACAATATTAACAGATTTTATAGATTTGGTGGAACAATATTCAGTAGAAAAACAAACAGAGCCAGAGAAAAAAATAATTGAAAATTTTTCGGGGTATACAATTAGTGCCCCAAAAGATTCTTTATCATATATTGCGTTGATTTCACCGTATTTATCAATGCTTAAAAGCGGATCATTAGTACCAGCAGGTGAATTTAATATTGCCATGGACAAATTGGATAATGCGATGAAGAATGCAAAAGGATACTATGAATTTTTAGGAGAAAAAGAGAACGAAAAAGTAATTTTTAGATTTAATATTAAAGCCTTTAAAAATAATTATAAAGCTCCGGATCTTTTGAAAATGGATATGTCTATTTATGGTATTAGAGTAGGAAAAAGCAATTTAGCTAAATTAAATTTTAATGGGGAATTTGAGATGGATGAAAATTCAACGTTAAAAGATAATCCGGAATATACAAAGGATAATAAAGAAAACTTGTCGGATGAGTATTATAAGGAACTAGATGTGTATGATGTGTTATTAGCAGGTGTTGAGATAAATGGTTGATAGAATTATTATTTTTTATGGTTCTAGAAGGGATTTCGAAGAGATTGTTGAACAAGAAACAGAAGATTTTGAAGAAGTGGTTCCGTTTATGGAATTGATTCAACATTATAATGCACGTTTGAGACCAAATGAATCAGGAGTAGGCGAGGATGGACTGTATCATAGAATAGACGTAGAAGCATGTGTTGTACGTGCAGATGATTATGCGTCAGTTCTTGAACATGTATTATCGAATTTTAGTAACATAGTGAGTTTAAATCATGATATAGAACTTTTGTTAATACAAAATCCTCCTAAAAGAGTACGAGCATCTCTGGAAGCTTATTATGATAATATTGAGTACAAGAGTTCAAAATATCCTGTTGTGGACAGAGAGATGCTAAAAAAAGTTTATGGTGATCTTTGTAAAAATGTGTTGGGACAGAAAAATTGTAAACAGCAAATGATTAGTGGATTATATAGACTAACAGCTGAAAAAAAAGAAAAACCAGTTGTTTTAATGTTATATGGACCTTCGGGTGTCGGAAAAACAGAGTCAGCAAAAAGTATTAGTAGAAGTTTAGGTGGAGAGCTTCTTAGGGTTCAATTTTCCATGATGCAGACAGAAGAAGCTCATAATTATGTTTTTGGTGCAGGACATGCGAAAAGCAGCTTAGCAAAAGATATGCTCGGAAGAGAATCTAATGTAATATTAATTGACGAGTTCGATAAGGTGAATCCTATTTTTTATAATGCATTTTATGAATTATTTGATGAAGGAAAATACGTGGATTCAAATTATAATGTAGATTTGAAAGATACCATATTTTTGTGTACATGTAATTTTAACAGTGAGGAAGAGATAAAGCGTATATTAGGTCCGGCTATGTATTCGAGAATAGGTTGTTGCATTGAATTCGAACAGTTAGAAAAAACACAGAAAGAAATAATTATTAGAGCATGGTATGATAAGGTTATTGAAAGACTTGAAGAAGATGAAAAAAAGGCAATAGAAGATACGGATATATTAGAGTGGTTTTTAAAGAATGTAGACCGATATGACAATATTCGTCTATTAAAAACAAAGTTAGAAAATGCTATATATAATGAATTGACAAATAAATTTATTATAGAAGCAACGCAATGATAACAAAATCTCTAAAAACCACACGGACACAACGGAAAATCTGGATTTTCTCCCACAAATCACACGAAAAATCACCAGTTGCACACTGCAATACACCGGTCTGATATCGCGAAGGTGGACGTACAGTAGGTTCAGGCCGTGTTGCTACAATCATCGAGTAATCTACGCGAAAGCAATGAGATAAGCGCCATATAGGCGATGATAAAAGGGACTTTCAAGCTTGCTTGAAGGTCCCTTTTTTGCCGCCTATGCGGGCATTTATCGAATGCCCGCGACCGAGATGGAGCGGGAGCGAAGTCGAGGTTACTTCGGGTTGTGAAAGGACGGTAAAGGTTTTTTGGCTCTTTGTCAAGAGTGGGGGTAAAAAAGATTTATTGGTAGGTGCAGAAAGATTCTGCACCTACTTTTTATGTAGTAGATAAAAGGATTCTGTTTCTAAAGTTCTTAAAATTTCGATAGCCATAAGCGTTTCGTTTTATCACCTTGATTTTATTATTGCATCCTTCTGTAAATCCATTGAAATAAGGACAATCAAATGCATTTAAAATATATTGACCACCGGCTTTTCCTTTAAATTCATCAATGGATAAAACTTTAGGCAGATGGGGGGATCAATCATGAATTTTGTTTGTAATGGCACCACAAACTGGACAAACACAGTCGCGATATTTTAATTTAAAATAAATATAGACTTCGGATGTAAAAAGCTCTACATTTTCAACAATTGGGTCTTTAATATCTAAAAGATTTGAGATAAAATCAGTATTAGGCATTGCTGATTACAGCAAATAAAGCATGAGTATTAAGAATGAAAACACAGGTATGTTTTTGTGAAAAGTGGCGACACGTCGCCACTTTTGAGAAAGGAGAATTAGATGCCTGAGGAATTAATGAAAGGGACAGATGTAGAGACTATTTTTTCTGACGTATCTACAATGATTTATGATGCCAAGAATGAGGTAAGGCTGAAAGTAAGTACCTCAGTTATCACGTTATATTGGAATATAGGAAAGAAATTGTCATTGGCAATAGCTAATGCAAGGGAACAGTTAGAGCAGCGGAAAGAATAGGATATTATCTGATGATGTTATCTTAGAACAATTAGATGCAGATTGTTTCTAGCACAAGAGAAGAAGGTAATGGTTACATGGATAAGATAAAAGGTTTTATGAAAAAACATTGTATAATTTTATTGTTAATTACTTTGCTTTTTGCACTATTCGTATTAAATGTATTTGTATGGATAGCAAAGTGGTTCTTTACGTTGCTAGGTAATGGAATAAAAATGCTATTTAAATGTTTGATAGAGATTGTATGCACGAAAGAATATTGGGAACAACTCATCGATATGTGCAATGTTACGCAGATTCGAGTGATTAATGCAGTGCTTTTTTATTTGGCGTTATGTTTTTTGTTTGTTATAGCGCTTGCGATTTTCACAACAATGATGGTAATAGTAATAGGATGCTTGGAAGGATGCGTTAATAGAATTGATGGAATTATATTAGGTAAGAAGCACCAGAAAAGTTTAGAATATCAAGGAATTACATTGTGGTATATAAAATGTAAGGCTGATATTTCATATTTTTTAGATTGGGTAAGATTTGATATTTTAAAAGTAAGATATTCATTTAGAGAAGATGCTACAAAGATAAAATGGGTAAGAAAATTGTCGTTAGAGAATATAATCTCTATGGCGAAAAATATTATAAGATTTTTCTTCAGTGCTACAATTGTGCATTTGATTTTAGGATTAGTTTCTCTGTATGTATATTATAAAACAGATATTTTGCTTGTTTGTGAAAGTTTAGTAGGTACGATATTGCAAAGTGGAATCACACCGAGTCAATTCTTGGATATATTTGAGGTCCTAGTGGTATTATGTTCATTAGGATATATCGTCTTTGATATTAGACATAAAGCGAACGGTTATTTCGAACTGCGTGCAGAACGATTTAAAGAATTAGTACAGATGGAAGAAAAATTGTTGAATATTTTAAGGGGAATAAGTTGTTCGCTTGAGAAAAATATTGACATTATTGCTGAACGTAAATGTTTCATTTTACAAAATGGTGCATCTGAGTTAAGTGGTAAGCAGTGTTACCTTAACAAGACCAAAATTGAATTTGAGGACAAAAATAAATTCGGTTATTGGTATTCTGATGATAGGATGCGTGAATTCTCTAATTTAGATGACATGAAAGTAGAATTTCAAAAGTTGTCAAAGCTGGAGGAAGAATTTAAAAAATCTGCTTTGAGTCGTTCAAATATTTATTTGATAGATCATCAAACAATGTTAACAAGAGTTGCTCACTTTTGGATTCCAGGCATTGATGATAAAGAATATAAGAGAATGGAATTCTTTTGTAAAAGTAGTATGGAAGAATGGTATAAAAATTGGTTTATCAAACCGGTTGAAGATAATAATGGTGAAGTAAGGTATTATTCAGAATCGCAAACTACAAGAGAAATTTTTGATGCATCTGCAATGCTGGATTATGAACTTGTGAGAGCGTTTTTGTTAGAATTGTACTTAAAAAAGTATGAAAGAAAGATGATAAAGCGCATTAAACGAATTAACAAATTTTCAAGATTTAACTTGAATTAAAAAAGAAATTTTAGTATCAATATTCATACAAAGTTGTTTAGAAGGTAAATTAATGTTATGCTAATTGATAGATGGACGAAGAATATTCAAATTCTGTGATACGAATTTGATACACATTCCCTAAAGAAAACAACAAAAGGATCAAGCATGAAATTTGTAACAGAGAAGATAGCGGAAACAGATTTTGAAAGCGTATGTGTATACGATGAGGCAGAATACAGCTTGCATATGGAGAACTGCTGCACCGATGGAAGTCTGGCGATTGACGATTTGTATGTAACAATTGATTTTGATATAGCGTCCAAAAGAGTAATGGGAGTATCGGGATATATTGGTGAGTTAGCAAAAGCGGAGAAGATATCGTTTGATGAGATTTCGTGTGTGGCGGGGGCACGCCTTTTTCTGGAAGATGATAAAACGTATGCTTCTGGCATCGCATATGAGATCGGATTTAAGGGAAGAACGGTTTGGGATCCAAAGAAGAAATATTTTGCTATAATGAGGGAGGACATAAGGCCAGTTAAAGAGTGGTATTTCATTGCAAATAACATTTGTATGGCAGTAAAAGATGGCGAATTGTCAGGAATACTGATAGAATTGTGATTTGTTTACCTAAATTTTGAATTGGCAGAAAAGGGAAGTGAACCGGCAAGAAGTGCCTTTATAAAAGCTCGATTATTATTCAGTCATGATGCTGAAATACAAAAGATATTGCCAGAGATTCCTGTTTTTCAAAAGAAAGAAAAAGAAGAGAAACTGTTGTTGTTTTATTCAGATTTCTGGCTGAATTACTATTATTTTTTGAAATGCTGTTCTTTGGATGGCTATATGAAGATGCGCACGATTGCGGAGATTATATATAGTTTATACCGCATGATACTTCAGGAAAATGAAATTTTGTTTGAGTGTAACAGACGTCTCGAGGGACAGGTGAAAGCAATTTCGAAAAATACAGCAGAGTGGGTAGAGATGGCAGGAAAGTTGGAAGTGTCTCAGGATATTAAGGACGCAGATGTATT
>CAKREC010000021.1 GCA_934316925.1 uncultured Eubacterium sp. | reverse complement strand
GTGCCGGAGAGCAGTGTCTTATGAGCTTTATAAGGGTTTGACATTTACCACAATCTGGCTAGAGACCGCTGGTTTCGAAAGAAAATGTCAAAGGCTCTGCTATTATTGGCAGAGCCTTTCCTTTTTTTGGGGGAGGAAATTTATATCTTTTTTTTATCACTTGGTATGAATGATAAGTATTTTTGCAGATCATTCTTTCCCGAAGGAAAAAAGGATTATACAAAAAATCAAGCTTCCTGGACAATGTTGTATAAAAAGAAATGTAATCTGTGTACCGGTGAAGAAACAGTATTGTGTGATAGGTTGAAAAAGAAGACATAACAAAATACGAATGATTATTATCAGTGAGGTGAGATCAAAGGCTTAAAAGGTGATTGACAACCTGAAAAACAATTTGATACAGAGTTTTTTTCAGATATTGGGAAATTTTATGGGTGTTGCAGTGTGCTGAGCTGTAAACTGACTGGACTTATAGTGATGTGGGATAACATCTGAAAATTATAGTATCTGGGATGCTTTTGTGTAGTTGCAAATATTTTCTGATTCCGCTAGAATGGAAGTAGCAGAGAGCAATTTAAATGATAATGTTGAAGAAAAGGAGTAAAGGGGAAACATGATAAAATTTTTACATGATTGGTTACTCATAATTATCTCAGTACTGTCTTTAATAGTGAGTATGATAACAAATAAGAAAAATAGCAAACAGAATTATGAATATAGAGAAAAAGTGCAAGAATTTGAAAATCAAAAAGAAATAATACGACAACGAGAAAGAAAAATAGATGAAATATTTATGCAATTAAATAGTCGTTCTGATTTAATTCCTTATTTTCATTTGATTTTAGATGATTCTAAAATTGAAAAAATAACTATTAGCGGTTCTGAGTATATAAAACTCGTAATAGAGTTAATGAACATTGGAAAAGAATCAGCGACAAATATAATGCTATCTCCTATGGGAAAAGGACTAGAGAGTTATTTTGAAACATTATACGAAAAAGAGAACAGTTATTTTATACATGATTATCTTAGTCGATATTTTGCTTTGCCTAAAGACAGTGTAATATTTAGTATAGTAAAAGCAATTCCTAAAGATAATGATGGAAAGATTGCTAACTTTATTAAATTTAAAATAAGATTTAGAGATTTAATAGGAAATTTGTATGAGCAAGAATTTAAACTTGGTTATGATAATTGGATTGTGAATGGATTTAACTTAAACAATTCATCTAGTGTTCCTTACTTAATAGAAGAATAAAATATTATTAGTTGCTATATTATTTAAAACTTCAAGTGGTGGGACAAATAAAATAATCCATAGTATCTAAAAAAGCATAGTTGAACTTATAGAAATAGAAAAGGTAAAGAAAGACTATGACTTTATATAAATAATAATAGGAGGACTGAAAGATGAAGTGTTCAAAATGTGGTAAAGAAATGAGAAAAGGATATTTATTTAGCAGTAAGGATGGAGCCTTTAGCTTTGCAAATGAAGTACCAGGAGTTTTTGAAAATGCAAAAAAAGCAGAGGGCTTTGTAGAAATAACAAAACTAAAACCAAGTCACAGGACAAGAGTGGAAGCAAATTGCTGTGAAGAATGCAGAATGCTTGTGATTCATTACTGATAGTAACAGGTGTCAGATGCCAGATGCCTCTAAAACCATTGAAAAATAAACTGCGAAAATTAGTAGGAAGGTGGTATATAAGTCATCTTCCTTTTTTTTATGACAATATAGTTTCTATCAGTATGTTTCAATTCTTTATCAGTAGAGTATTCACGGCGGGCAAGGGTGTTAGAGAAGTGATAGAAGTAACTGAACTGTTCCAGCAATCAGACAGAAAAGATTTGCTGTGGAGTGTGATGGAGTGCGATCGCACTCACACGCGTAAGCGCCCACGAGACGCAAAATTTTCTGTCTGATTACGGAAGATGATCACGGAAACAAAACATCCCTCTTTTATTTTTTTAATTTGTACGGTATAATAAAATCTGTATGGGTTGAATAAAGAACTTATACAGAAAGGAATCATAGTATGTACGAATTTAAAGATGATTTTAAAACAGGCATTCCTCAGATCGATGAGGAGCATAAGCGTCTGTTTGAAATTGCAGATGAGATTTATGAATTGAAGAATGACGAATTTGTTCATGATAAGTATGACCGGATCCGCGATATTTTGGATGAACTGCGGGAATACACCAATACTCATTTTGCTCACGAAGAAGAATATATGGAATCGATCGGCTACAGTCAGATGTTTATGCAGAAGGTTCAGCATGATGCACTTCGTCAGCAGATGGCAGAGTGGGATCTGGACTCGATTGACGAAAATCAGGATGAAACGATTGACAAGATTTTGCAGATCGTTACGGACTGGCTGGTGGCACATATTTTAGGATATGACAAACATATCGGCGAAGAAAAGTAGTGGAGGAACTATGCTGGAAAAATTCTTTAAACTAAAAGAGCATGACACCAATGTTCAGACCGAGGTGCTGGGAGGCGTTGTGACATTTATCACGATGGTGTATGTTTTGGCAGTGGCTCCAAGTATGCTTTCGGATGCGGGGATGGATCGGTCGGCGGTTCTGATTGCCAGTGCGCTTGCTGCATTTGCCGGAACATTGATCATGGGGCTGTTTGCTAATTATCCGTTTGCTCTGGCACCGGGAATTGGCTCCATTGCGTATTTTACGTATACTGCCTGTGGCACGATGGGGTATTCCTGGCAGGTTTCACTCATGGCGATCTTTATTGAGGGAATTATTTTCGTGATCCTGTCCGTAACCAATGTAAGAGAGGCGATTTTTGATGCGATCCCACATTCTCTGAAAATCGGCATCAGCGCCGGTGTTGGACTTTTTATTGCGTTTATTGGTATGCAGGGATCCCATCTGGTAGTGGCTAACCACAGGACATTGGTTTCGTATGTAAATTTCCATGAGAATTTTCATACCGTTGGTATCAGCGCATTGCTGGCACTCATTGGTCTGATGACAATTGTGATCTTATATCAGAAAAATGTAAATGGATCCATTCTGATCGGAATTCTTGTGACCTGGGTTCTTGGCATGCTTTGTCAGAAAATGGGGTTATATGTTCCCGATGAAGCGGCAGGCTTTGCTTCGTTGTATCCACATTTATCATGGCCGGATCTTTCAGCATTGAAAGAAACCTTCGGACAATTTGCAAAGGCTGATTTTTCCGGTGTGCGGATTGGCGACTTTATCGTAGTCGTTTTTGCATTTTTATTTGTGGACATGTTTGATACGATCGGCACCTTGATCGGTGTAGCGACCAAGGCAGATATGTTAGATGAAGATGGAAAACTTCCGGGAATCAAAAAAGTGCTTCTCTCGGATGCGCTGGCAACTACGGTTGGTGCAGTGCTTGGTACGGTTACGACAACTTCATATGTAGAGAGTACCGCGGGGGTCGGTGCAGGAGCGAGAACTGGACTTGCTTCGGTTGTTACAGCACTTTTGTTTCTGGTTTCCATTATTCTGGCACCGATCTTTTGTGCGCTCCCGGGATTTGCGACCGGACCGGCGCTGATCTTTGTAGGGTTTTTGATGCTCAGTTCTGTGATACGGATTGACTTTGAAGACCTCACGGAGGCGGTTCCGGCATATCTCAGTATTCTGGCAATGCCGCTCATGTATAGTATTGCAGAGGGAATTACCATTGGTGTGATTTCTTATGTTGTGATCAATCTGGCTTGCGGAAAAGCAAAGAAGATCACGCCGCTTATGTATGTTCTGGCGGTATTGTTTGTGATCAAATATATATTTATATAAAAAGAGGAAAGGTTATGTTAACACAGTTTTCAAGAACGGAATTGCTCCTTGGCAAAGAGGCAATGGAACGTTTGAAAAATTCAAGAGTTGCGGTCTTCGGTATCGGTGGTGTTGGCGGCTATGTCTGTGAAGCTCTTGTCCGAAGTGGGGTAGGCCAGTTTGATCTGGTAGATGATGATAAAGTCTGCCTTACCAATTTAAACCGACAGATCATTGCAACGAGAAAGACGGTTGGTAAATATAAAACAGAAGTGATGAAAGAGCGTATTCTGGAGATCAATCCGGATGCGGTTGTAAATATCCACAATTGTTTTTTTTTGCCGGAAAATGCGGATGAATTTCCGTTTGAAGAATATGATTATATCGTAGATGCGGTGGATACGGTTACGGCGAAGATTTCCCTTGTTATGCAAGCAAAAGAAAAGGGAGTACCGATCATCAGCAGTATGGGAGCCGGCAATAAACTGGATGGAAGCCAGTTTAAAGTGGCGGATATATACAAAACAAAAGTCTGCCCTCTGGCAAAAGTAATGCGCCGCGAGCTGAAAAAAAGAGGTATCAAAAAGTTAAAGGTGGTATACTCAGAAGAGCAGCCGACCCGCCCGATCGAGGACATGTCGATCAGCTGCAGAAATCATTGTATCTGTCCACCGGGAGCCAAACATAAATGCACGGAAAGAAGAGATATTCCGGGCAGTGTGGCGTTTGTTCCATCCATTGCTGGATTGATCATTGGCGGCGAAGTAATTAAGGATTTAATTAAATAATCAAATAAAGGAGAATGAAAATGAAAGTATTATTAGCAGGTGGAGCCGGTTATATCGGTTCTCATACCGCAGTGGAGTTATTAAATGCCGGTCATGAGGTTGTGATCGTAGATGATTATAGCAACAGCAGTCCGGAATCCATTACGCGTGTTCAGGAAATTACTGGTAAAAATGTGATCTCTTATGAGGCAGATGTAAAAGACAAAGAAGCGGTAAGAAAAGTTTTCGCAGAAAATAAGATTGACTGCGTGATCCATTTTGCCGGATTGAAAGCGGTTGGAGAATCGGTCAAACTCCCGATCAAGTATTATCGCAACAATATCGATACAACCCTTACTCTGCTTGAGTGTATGAAAGAAGCAGGGGTGTCACGTATTGTATTTTCCTCTTCAGCTACGGTATATGGAGAAGAAAATGAATCTCCATTGTGTGAGACGATGCCGAGAGGCAAATGCTCCAATCCGTATGGGTGGACAAAGGTTATGATGGAAGAAATTTTGGAAGATGCAGCAGTAGCTGATCCGGATCTGACGGTGATCCTGCTTCGCTATTTCAATCCGATCGGGGCGCATGAGTCCGGACGGATTGGAGAAGACCCACAGGGTATCCCAAACAACCTCATGCCGTATATTGCACAGGTTGCGGTAGGAAGACATGAAAAACTTACAGTATTTGGAGGCGATTATCCGACACCGGATGGTACCTGTCAGAGAGACTATATTCACGTTATGGATCTCGCGGATGGTCATGTGAAGGCGGTTGAATATGCAGAGGATCATAAGGGCGTTGAAATTTTCAATTTGGGAACCGGAAATCCATACAGCGTGCTGGAAATTGTAAATGCGTTCGACAAAGCAAATGGATTGAAGATCAATTACGAAGTAGGAGAACGACGCGCAGGAGACCTCCCTCGTATGTGGGCAGATGCTACGAAAGCAAAAGAAATTCTCGGATGGACGGCGAAACGCTCACTGGAGGATATGTGCCGCGATACATGGAACTGGCAGAGTCACAATCCACAGGGATATCGAAGTGCCGAGTAGAAAAGATTGGAGTATATTATGTCGTTTAAAATAGGAAGAAATGAGCCTTGTTGGTGTGGCAGTGGACGCAAATATAAAAGCTGCCATCAGGCTTTTGACCAGAAGATCTGGCAGATGGCAGAGGCAGGTCACATTGTTCCGGACCATGACATCATCAAGACACCGGAGCAGATCGAAAAGATCAAAGAGAGCGCGAAGATCAATATTGCAGTTCTAGATGAGATCCAGAAAGAAATTAAAGAGGGCATGGATACCGCTGCGATCGATAAGATTGTGTATGAAATGACAACGGATATGGGAGGAATTCCGGCTCCGCTCAATTACCAGGGGTATCCATATAGCGTGTGTACATCGGTCAACGATCAGGTATGTCATGGATTTCCGTCTAAAGATGTTATCCTCAAATCCGGTGACATCGTAAATGTAGACTGCTCTACCATATTGGACGGTTATTTTTCAGATTCTTCCCGCATGTTCTGTATTGGGGATGTAAGTGAAGAAAAAAGACGTCTGGTAGAAGTGACAAAAGAAGCGATGTATGCCGGCGTCGATGCTGTACAGCCATGGGGATTTTTAGGTGATATGGGTCAGGCAGTACATGATTACGCATACGAACGCGGCTATACGATCGTTCGAGAGATCGGTGGGCATGGCGTAGGACTGGAATTCCATGAGGATCCGTGGGTTGGATATCATTCACGCAGAGGCGAGGAAATGCTTTTGGTGCCTGGTATGATATTTACGATCGAACCAATGGTAAATATGGGAAAAGAAGATGTGTATACGGATGCAGAAAATGAGTGGGAAGTTTACACAAAAGACCACAAACCGTCCGCACAGTGGGAAGTTATGGTGCTTGTGACCGAAAATGGACACGAAATTTTAAGCTATTAAAAATCGTAAAATATTATAAAAATGATTATGAAAAAAAGAAAAATGCTCTTGTATTATAACCAATAAAATGTTACCATATACACGTATAGAAAGAATATTTTGCTAATACAAGAGAAGGAGGCAAACAATGTTAAACTTTGAACAGTGGAACGGATTCGAAGGACGTCTTTGGAAAGAAGAGATCAACGTTCGTGAATTCATCCAGAACAACTATACACCATATGATGGTGACGAAAGCTTTTTGGAGCCAGCAACCGAAGCAACAAACAAGTTGTGGGGAAAATTGCAGGAGTTACAGAAGGAAGAGCGTGCTAAAGGCGGCGTTTTAGATATGGATACTGATATTGTAGCATCTATTACTTCTCACGCTCCAGGATATATTGATGAAGATTTAAAAGACCTTGAGCAGATTGTAGGTCTTCAGACCGATAAGCCTCTTAAACGTGCATTCATGCCTTTTGGTGGTATCAGAATGGCAGAGCAGTCATGCGAGATGTATGGCTATGAGCCAAGCAAAGAATTGCACAAAGTCTTTACAGAATATCACACAACTCATAGTGATGCTGTATTCTCATGCTACACTCCAGAGATGAGAGCTATCCGTAAGAACAAGATCGTTACCGGTCTTCCTGATACTTACGGCCGTGGACGTATCGTAGGCGACTACCGTCGTGTTGCTTTGTATGGTATTGATCAGTTGATCGCTGACAAAGAAAAAGATAAAGCAAATTGTGGTTGTGGCGTTATGACAGATGATATCATCCGTCAGAGAGAAGAGCTTGCTAAACAGATCAAATGTCTGAAAGACATGAAGACAATGGCTGCTTCTTACGGATATGATATTTCTGAACCAGCTAAAAACGCAAAAGAAGCTGTACAGTGGACATACTTTGGTTACCTTGCAGCTATCAAGACACAGAATGGTGCTGCTATGAGTATCGGTCGTGTCTGCACATTCTTGGATATTTATATCGACAGAGATTTGAAGAACGGTGTTATCACTGAGACAGAAGCTCAGGAATTGATCGACCACTTGATCATGAAATTCCGTATGGTTAAGTTCGCTCGTATCGAGTCTTACAACCAGTTGTTCTCCGGTGACCCTGTATGGGCTACATTAGACCTTGCTGGTATTGGTGTAGACGGACGTCACATGGTTACAAAGACTGACTACCGTGTACTTCATACTCTTGAGAACATGGGACCTGCACCAGAGCCAAACATCACTGTATTGTACTCTTCTGCATTGCCAGAAAACTTCAAGAGATACTCTGCATATATCTCAATCGAGACAAGTTCTATCCAGTACGAGAACGATGATGTTATGAAACCAATCTGGGGCGATGACTATGCGATCTGCTGCTGTGTATCTGCTACACAGACTGGTAAAGAGATGCAGTTCTTCGGAGCTAGAGCAAACCTTGCTAAGTGCTTGCTTTACGCTATCAACGGTGGTGTTGATGAGAAGAATAAAGTACAGGTTGGACCTGCATATGCTCCGATCACTTCTGAGTACCTTGACTATGACGAAGTTATGGCTAAGTATGACGTTATGATGGATTGGCTGGCTGATATGTATGTAAACGTATTGAACCTGATTCAGTATATGCATGACAAATATTATTATGAAGCTGCTCAGCTTGCTTTGATCGATACAGATGTAAGAAGAACATTTGCAACTGGTATCGCTGGATTCTCTCATGTTATTGACTCCTTGAGCGCTATCAAATATGCAAAAGTTAAGACTGTTCGTGATGAGAGCGGTTTGGTAGTTGACTACGAAATAGAAGGTGACTTCCCTCGTTATGGTAACGATGATGACCGTGCAGATGAGATCGGTGTTTGGTTGCTTAAGACATTCCTTGAGAAGATCAAAAAACATCACACATACCGTGATTCAGAGCCTACTACTTCTATTCTTACCATCACATCTAACGTTGTATATGGTAAAGCTACTGGTGCATTGCCAGATGGTAGAAAAGCAGGTGAGCCATTATCTCCAGGTGCTAACCCAAGTTATGGTGCAGAGCAGAATGGTCTGTTGGCTTCTTTGAACTCTGTAGCTAAAGTTCCTTATGAGTGGGCATTGGATGGTATTTCCAATACACAGACAATCAACCCAGATGCATTAGGACACAGCGAGGATGAGAGAATTACAAACCTTGTTCAGTCCTTAGATGGATACTTCGATCAGGGAGCTCATCACTTGAACGTAAACGTATTTGGTAAAGAAAAATTGATCGATGCTATGGAGCATCCTGAAAAAGAAGAGTATGCAAACTTCACAATCCGTGTATCTGGATATGCTGTTAAGTTCATCGACTTGACAAGAGAGCAGCAGATGGACGTTATTTCCAGAACTTGCCATGCTACTTTGTAAGATTTTTCGAGCATAATAAAATAAAAAAGGATATTCGAGTATGAACAATGTTTCAGAAAACACTCAAGGACCGACAGCGTCAGCTGTCGGTCATATCCACTCTTTAGAGACCTTTGGCCTAGTTGATGGGCCAGGGGTCCGTTACGTTATATTCCTACAAGGATGTCATATGCGCTGTAAGTATTGCCATAATCCGGAGACCTGGAAGTTGAAGACAGGTGATGGTGTTGGCATAGGCGAACAGTCAGCCAAAGAAGTGTTTGACAAAGCGTATCGCTATCGGACATATTGGCGTAACAATGGTGGAATTACAGTTAGTGGAGGAGAACCACTTTTACAGATTGATTTCTTAATTGAATTATTCACTTATGCAAAAGAGAAAGGGGTCCACACTACACTGGATACCAGCGGCAATCCATTTAACAGAAGTCCTGAGTTTATGGACAAGTTTGACCGTTTGATGAAGGTTACCGATCTTGTTATGCTGGATATTAAAGAGATGGATCCGGAAAAACACAAACAGTTGACCGGCCATACCAATGAAAATATTTTGGACATGGCAGATTATTTGTGCGAGATTGGAAAAGATATGTGGATTCGTCATGTATTAGTGCCAGATCTGACAGATGATGATGAAGGACTCAAACTTCTTCGTCAGAAATTAGATCAGTGGACGAACGTGACACGTGTTGAGATCCTGCCATATCATACGCTTGGTCTTTTCAAGTGGCAGAATTTAGGAATTGATTATCCATTGGAGGGTGTGCGTACGCCTACCGAAGATGAGGTAAAACACGCAGAAGATATTTTAGGTATCGTAAAATAAACATTAAAAAAGAACATCAGAATTTCTATTGATATAGGATCTGATGTTCTTTTTATATTACAAAATTAGAATAGAAGCTTGTTATTATTTGGCAGGAGCGAGAACTGGCAGATTGTCAGAACTCCAGCTTACCTTGTTGAGTCTTGCGTGACGACAAGGATCAAACAAAGGATCACCGCCGCTGTAGCCACATCGTCCTTCAAAACATTCTTTACTTCTTGCATGATAAACAAAAATATCGTTGCCTTCGGCATCTTTCACAAAAGAGTTGTGTCCCGGACCATATTCGTCAACCAAATCCTCGGATGTCAATAAAGGATAATCTAATTTTGTCCAGGAAGTTCTATCCATAAGGTTGCTGCCGGATTTCGCATAGATCGTACCAACACAGTATTCCGGACCGGTACCGGACGCGGAAAAGCAGACAAAGATCGTGTCGTCTTTCTTGAGAACAGCAGGCCCCTCATTAACAGGAAAACGAACTTTTTCCCAATCATATTCCGGTTCTGTCAGTAACATAGGAAGAGAAGTGAGTTTCCATGGCTCTTTGGGATCTACCGTAGCCATATACAGACAGGAAATCTTCTCAGGACTATGCTGTGCCCAGATCACATAGGATTTTCCGGCATCTTCATAATATGTCATATCCAATGAAAATGCGGAGAAAGAGAAATCATCTTCCGGAAGTCTCTGGAATTTGCCCTTTTCCACCCAGGCATCGGAATATGGATCGTTTCCTGCACACTGTAACACATGACAATTGATCGCCCAGATATCATCGGTCTTATCACTGCCGGCATAGAATACATACCACTTACCTTGGATCTCATGAAGTTCCGGAGCCCAGATGAAACGATGACTCATACTTTCTGGTTCGGATTTCCATATGGTGATCTCATCCGCGTCTGCCAATCCTTCGATCGTCTTGGAGCGGCGAAGAATAACACGGTCATAGCCGTCCTTGTCCTGTTCACTTTTCATTGGGTAAGAAGCGGTAAAGTAATAGTAGTTGTCGCTTCCCTTTACAATATAAGGATCTGCCCGCTCTAAAATAAAAGGATTCGGGTAAATAGAAGATGTATTTTTCATAACTAAAAATCTCCAATCATTCAAAATTTAGATGATTATAGCATAGCTGTTTTTCCATTTCAAGAAACATTTTGTTTGTTTGCGATTAAATTTGTGTTACAATGTGTTTATCGTTAAAAACAGCTACAAAATGATCAGATTGGATCATTTTGCTTATAGAAAGGAGGACAGATTGTTATGTATGAAGTGAAAGAGCGTGTTTCTTTTAGCCGAATGGATGCAAATGGATTGTTGGGGATCTCGAATGTGATCGACTCGATGCAGGATGCCTGCATGTTTCACAGCCAGGATGTAGGACATCCTCCGATGGAAATGTTAGAGAAAAACCGGGCGTGGCTGGTGAGCGCGTGGGATGTTGTGTTCTGTCGCCGGCCAAAGCTTGGAGAGTGCTTTGTTACAAAGACATGGCCGCATAGTTTTAAAGGTGTGATCGGATGCCGAAATTTTGAAATGCAGTCAGAAGAGGGAGAAGTACTGACGTATGCAGAATCACAATGGTTTTATGCGGATCCGACAACCGGGAAACCAGTGCGTATTGATAAAGAAGAACTGGAAGTTTATCCGCTGGAAGAAGCATATGACATGGAATATAAATCGAGAAAAGTCAGTGTTCCGGAAGATATTCTTACTTTGGAACAGACAATATCCGTCAGCGAGGGATACCTGGATACCAATGGACACGTAAATAACGGACAGTACGTTCGTCTGGCGGCAAATGTGATCTCGCCGAATCTTAACGTGAAAGAACTTCGGGCAGAATATCGAAATGCTGCACATGCAGGGGACACATTTTATTTGTACCGCGGAGAACAGGATGACAAGATTTATATTGTTTTGGCAGATGATAATAAAACACCTTACTTTTTAAGTGAGTTTACCATTGAAAAATAAGACAACAAAGGGAGATATATTATGAACGAATATTCAATGAACACCAAATGTGTACAAGCAGGTTATACACCGGGAAATGGCGAACCAAGACAGATCCCGATCGTACAGTCGACGACTTTTAAGTACGATACCAGTGAAGATATGGGACGGTTATTTGATTTAGAAGCAGAGGGATATTTTTATACCCGCCTGCAAAATCCGACCAATGATATGGTTGCTGCCAAGATTGCAGCCCTGGAAGGCGGAACGGCGGCAATGTTGACTTCATCCGGCCAGGCAGCGAATTTCTTTGCCTTATTTAATATTTGTGAATGTGGCAGTCATATTGTAGCATCTTCGTCGATTTATGGTGGAACTTTCAATCTGATCTCTGTTACCATGGCAAAGATGGGAATTGAAGTAACCTTTGTATCACCGGATGCGACAGAAGATGAACTGAACGCAGCATTTAAAGAGAATACGAGAGTCATGTTTGGGGAGACGATCGCGAATCCTGCACTGACGGTTTTGGATATCGAAAAATTTGCAAAGGTTGCACATGCACATGGAGTACCTTTGATTGTGGATAATACATTTCCAACACCGGTAAATTGTCAGCCAATCCGGTTTGGCGCCGATATTGTTACACATTCCACCACCAAATATATGGATGGACATGGTGCAGCGGTAGGTGGTGCCATCGTGGATTCCGGTAATTTCGACTGGATGGCACACAAAGATAAATATCCGGGACTTTGCACACCGGATGATTCTTATCATGGAATTACATACGCAGAGCGCTTTGGCAAAGAAGGCGCATTTATTACAAAATGTACCGCTCAGCTGATGAGAGATCTGGGATGTATTCAATCTCCACAGCATGCGTTTATCTTAAATCTTGGTCTGGAATCGTTGCATGTGCGTATGCCACGTCATGTCGAAAATGGACAGGCAGTTGCAGAGTTTTTACAGGGCCATGAGAAAGTTGCCCATGTAAGTTATCCGGGATTGAAAAGTGATCCGTATTATGAAATTGCGAAAAAATACATGCCACAGGGCGGATGTGGTGTTGTGTCCTTTGAACTAAAGGGTGGACGAAAAGCTGCAGAAGCTTTTATGAAACAATTGAAGCTGGCTGCGATCGAGACACATGTTGCCGATGCAAGAACATGCTGCCTGAATCCGGCAACTTCCACACATCGCCAGATGACGGAGGAGCAGCTTCTGGAGGCAGGTATTCCGGCGGGCCTCGTCCGGATTTCCTGCGGCTTGGAAGATAAAGAAGATTTGATCGCAGATATCCGTCAGGCTTTAGATGCGATTCAATAAGCAGGACAGAATGAATATGTGACGAAAGGAAAGGGAGATTTTTTGGCTCGTAACGTGGAGGACAAAACAGATAATACAAAAAAACAGTTATGCGTGGCCCTTTTGGCACATGTAGATGCCGGTAAAACCACTTTGTCGGAGGCGATGCTGTATCAGGCAGGAATGCTTCGGCAGATGGGACGCGTTGATAATGGGGACGCGTTTCTCGACACATATTCCTTGGAAAAAGAGAGAGGTATTACGATATTTTCCAAACAGGCAGTACTGGAACTGCCGGAACAATCGGTCACTTTGCTGGACACACCGGGACATGTTGATTTTTCTGCGGAAATGGAACGAACACTTCAGGTAGCAGACTACGGGATCCTTGTGATCAGTGGGGCAGATGGTGTCCAGGGGCATACAAAGACTTTGTGGCGCCTGCTGGCTCGTTATCAGGTGCCGTGTCTGATCTTTGTAAATAAAATGGATCAGCCTGGGACAGACCGGGAAAGCCTGCTGATGGAATGTCAGAAGGCACTGAGTGTGGATTGTGTAGATTTTACACAGAGACCCGAACAGCGTGATGAGGCAGTCGCGTTGTGCCAGGAGTCATTGCTTGATGTGTATATGGAAGAAGGCAGTATCCCGGAAACGATGCTTCGCGACAGTATCCGGTCGAGAGAGGTATTTCCGGTGTATTTTGGATCTGCCCTTAAAATGCAGGGGATCGGAGAATTCTTGGAGGGAATCCAGCACTATTTGGAACCATTGCCGTATCCGGAAGAGTTCGGTGCCAGAGTATTCAAGATCGCCCGAGATGAAAAAGGGAACCGGATCACCTATGTAAAGGTGACCGGAGGTGAAATCTCCAACCGTATGCTGATCGGGGATAAAAAGGTCACGCAGATCCGAAGGTATTCGGGAAGCCGGTTTGAAACCTGTGATCATGCTCCGGCAGGAATGATCTGTGGTCTTACCGGTCTGTCATCCAAAAGACCGGGAGATGGCATGGGAAGAGAGCAGGAGTGGATTTCGCCTTTGCTTGAGCCGGTACTGACTTACCGGGTCAATCTGCCGGACACCGTATCAGCGGTGCAGCTGCTTCCTAAAATGAGAGAATTGGAGGAAGAAGCGCCGGAACTTCATGTTGTTTGGAAAGAAGAATTACAGGAAATACAAGTTCAGGTAATGGGACAGGTTCAGATCGAAGTGCTGCAAAAGATGATCGCGGAACGCTTTTCGGTCGATGTTACATTTGATACAGGGAATATTGTATATAAGGAAACCATTGCTGAACCGGTAGAAGGAGTAGGACATTTTGAACCACTGCGTCATTATGCAGAGGTACATATATGGATGGAACCCGGAGCGCCGGGAAGCGGTGTTGTGGTGGACAGTACCTGCAGTGAGGACGCATTGGATAAAAACTGGCAGAGACTGATTTTGTCGCACATTTTAGAACGCCAGCATCCGGGTGTACTTATGGGGTGTGAGCTTACCGATGTCAAGATTACGCTGACAGCCGGCCGGGCGCATTTAAAGCATACAGAAGGTGGAGATTTCCGGCAGGCGACATACCGTGCGATCCGGCATGGACTGATGAATACCAAATCGGTTTTACTGGAACCGTATTATCAGTATACGCTGGAAGTACCGGATGAGATGGTTGGCCGCGCGATCACGGATATTGAGAGAATGGCGGGAACTTTTTCACTGGAAAGCCAGGGGGATGGTGAGAGCGTACTGAACGGTGAGGCACCGGTCAGCACGATGCGGGATTACGCGTCACAGGTTCATGCTTACACAAAGGGACTTGGAAAATTTAGCTGTGTTTTTAGTGGCTACCGCCCTTGTCACAATGAAGAGGAAGTTGTGACAGCTGCCGGTTATGATCCGGAGCAGGATGTGGAGAATCCGGCAGGATCGATATTCTGTGCTCATGGTGCTGGTTTTCATGTTCCGTGGCAGGATGTGACAAAATACATGCACCTGCACACCGGACTTGGTGAAAGTGAACAGGAAGAAACAGAGCCGGCAGATGTCAGAGCTTCGACGGAGGAAATGTGGATTGATGTCGAAGAGATTGACGCAATCCTAAATCGGGCTACTCATGCGAATGGACGCAAAAGCGGAGAAAAAACGATCCGGCGCGCAGAAAACAAACCGGTAGGGTTAAGTAAACCGCGCAAAAAAGAGATGAAAAAGGGCAGATATATGCTGGTCGATGGATACAATGTGATATTTGCCTGGCCGGAATTAGCAGAACTGGCGAAGGTAAATATTGACTCTGCCAGAGGAAAACTCATGGATATCCTGTGTGACTATCAGGGGTACTCCGGATACGAAATGATACTGGTTTTTGATGCTTACCGGGTGCAAAATCATGCAACCGAGATGCTTACCTATCATAATATATGTGTTGTTTACACCAAAGAAGCCGAGACGGCAGACCAATATATTGAAAAATTTGCCCATAAAAATGCAAAAGATTATCACATTACCGTGGTGACCTCGGATGGTCTGGAACAGGTGATCATTCGTGGATCCGGCTGCCGGCTTTTGTCTTCCAGAGAATTTCAGGGAGAAGTGAAACGACAAAAACAACTGGCACAGGAATATTTGTCAGGTAGTGAGTCCTAACAGATGGTCGATATGAAGGTGTCCCCAGCCTTGCTTTTCGTGGGGAAGATGAAGATCTGTGCTGGAATTTTTCAGCCGGATCTTTATTTCTTTTGGGGAAAGAAACGGTTCTTTTTCTAATAACAGGGAAATGGCACCAGCCACCATAGGGGTAGACATTGAAGTACCGCTTTTGGTCGTGTAGGGGTGTCCTTTTTTGATTCCGGCCATGCTGGCGCAGCTGGTGACCTTCAGACCGGGAGCAACAATATCCGGTTTTTTGATACAGGAAAAAGTCGGCCCCATACCGGAGTGCAGTGAGGTGCGTGGGGAAACCTGTCGTTCAAAGGTCCCTACCGTGATGATCTTGCGGGAGTTTCCGGGGGCGCTGATCGTATAAGGATCCGGTCCGTTGTTTCCGGCAGCGCAGACAACAACCATGCCGGCATCCCAGAGGGAGTTTACTTTTTTAACAAATTCACAATCCTCTTTAAATTTTGCAGGGTCATTCGTACCGATCGAGATATTGACGATCTGTATATGGTACCGTTCTTGATTGAGCAGGATCCAATCCAATCCTTTCATGATCCATTGGATATTTCCATTTCCTTTTTCATTTAAAACTTTTACACCGACAAGTGTGGTGGCGGGGGCAATGCCGCTGTATAATCCGCGGGACAAGGAGCCATTGCCTGCCAGTATGCCGGAGACATGGGTGCCGTGTCCGTTGTTATCATAGGGAACCGTATGATGGGAGATGGCGTCATAAAACCCGGCAATATGCGAGGCAATATCGGGATGAGGGGATAATCCGGTATCTACAATGGCAGCGCATATGCCGTTCCCCTGGTAACGCCGATATGCCTGCGAACCGTGAAGCATTTTTTTTACTCGATTCATAGGACATCTCCTCGTAAAATAATAAGGAATTTATTGTTAATATATGATAGAAAAATAAATTTTGTTATTGATAAAAAATGTTATTGACTAGTGGTCAGTTTTGTGGTATTCTTACAACGAAATGAACGATGGTCATTTTTGAAAGGAGGACATAATCATGGTTATAAACTTTGGTAAGTGGATTGCCAAACACAAGATTCTTGTGATCATTTTTGCAGTGTTACTTATGATCCCTGCAGCGATCGGATACATCAAAACAAGAGTCAACTATGATATTTTGAGTTACCTTCCAAATTCCCTTGAAACAGTTAGTGGACAGGATACAATGATTGACGAGTTTGGAATGGGAGCTTTTTCCATGGTCGTTGTTGAGAACATGGAGAACAAAGACATACAGGCGTTGAAAAGTAAGTTGGAGGACGTAGATCATGTTGAGAAGATCATTTGGTATGATGATCTTGTTGATATTACCGTTCCAAAGGAAATGCTTCCAGATAAGATTGAAAAAGCTTTGTTTAATGGGGATGCTACAATGATGATCGCCCTGTTTGACAATACAACTTCAGCAGATTCTACGATGGAAGCAGTCACAGAGATGCGACAGATCTGTGGTAAACAGGCATTTATCAGTGGTATGTCCGGTGTTGTTACCGACATTAAGAATCTGGCGCTGGCAGAGATGCCGATCTATGTTGTTGTTGCGGCAGCGCTGGCACTGGTGGTACTGACGCTGGCATTGGATTCGTTTGTGACTCCGTTTATCTTCTTGTTCGGTATTGGAACAGCGATCATATATAACTTTGGATCCAACATTATTTTTGGTGATATTTCGTATATTACACAGGCGCTGACAGCGATCTTGCAGCTGGGTGTTACGATGGACTATTCGATCTTTTTGCTGGAGAGTTATGAGGCCAATAAGGAACGATTCGATGGCGACAAAGAGCGTGCGATGGCACATGCGATCAGCAATACATTCAAATCGGTTACCAGTAGTTCGGTCACGACGATCGCCGGATTTGCTGCTCTTTGCTTCATGACATATAAGCTGGGTCTTGACCTTGGTCTTGTTATGATGAAAGGTGTTGCGATCGGTGTTATTGTCTGCCTGACATTCCTGCCGGCAATGATTCTTTGCTTTGACAAGCTGATCGAAAAGACGAAACATAGAAATCTTATTCCAAATCTGGATGGCGTATCCAGAGGAATCGTAAAGATCTGGCCGGTTGCGATCGTACTGTTTTTAGTACTGCTTGGACCTGGTTATTATGGAAATAAAAACTATCAGATCTATTATGACATTGCATCGGGACTTCCACAGAGTCTTGATTCCGCAGTGGCAAATGACAAATTAAATGACAAATTTGAAATGAACAGTATTCATATTGCTCTACTAAAGACCGATATGTCAGATAAAGACAGAAGCAGTATGTCCAATGAAATGAATGATGTGGATGGGGTTAAGTGGATCCTGGGAATGGATTCGATCGTAGGAGCCAACTTCCCGAAAACGATGATTCCAAAAGAATATCGTGAGATGTTAGAGAGTGACAACTACGAGCTGCAGTTTATCTGCTCGGATTACAAAGCGGCGACAGATGAAGTGAATGCACAGCTTCAGAGCTTAAACGATATTGTTAAGAAATACAGCAAAGATTCTATTATCATTGGAGAAGCACCTCTTATGAAGGATCTGCAGGATACGACGGATGTCGATCTTAAAAATGTAAACTATGTTTCTGTATTTGCAATATTTGTTATCATTATGCTGACATTCAAATCCATTTCGATCCCGATCATTCTGGTAAGCGTGATCGAGTTCGCGATTTTCCTTAATATGTCAGTTCCGTTTTACACAAATGAGTCGTTGCCGTTCGTAGCAAGTATCGTTATCGGCACGATCCAGCTGGGAGCGACTGTCGACTATGCGATCTTGATGACAAGCAGATATCACAAGGAACGTACGATCCGGCATTGCTCGAAGAAAGAAGCAATTGCGATCGCACACAAAGCATCGATCAAATCCATATTGATCAGTGGTATGTGTCTGTTCGCATCTACCTTTGGCGTTACCGTATCATCCAGTATTGATATGATCAAATCGATCTGTTCTTTGCTTTCAAGAGGTGCGGTGATCAGTACAATTGTTGTAATTGTGATCCTGCCGGCTATGCTTACGGTATTTGACAAAGTGATCTGCAAGACAACATGGGATATGAGAAAGATTGATTATTAAAAAAGGAGGCTGCTCTATGAGAAATAAGAATGTAATGAAAAAAGCTACCAGTATTGCTCTTATCTTTGCTTTAGTAGTGGGCAACACAGCTGTAGCGGATGCAAAGAAGATTACCAAACAGGAGTCGGTTTATGTACTTGCAGGCACAGATGGTGGTGTGAACAGCATTACCGTATCGGACTGGCTGCAGAATGCAAAGGATGCAAATGGCGATATTACAGATTCTTCGGATCTGACGGATATTGTGAACGTAAAGGGAAATGAAACCTTTACTCAGAATGGAAAAGAGATCAGCTGGACTTCTTCTGATAATGACATATATTATCAGGGAAAATCCAATAAAGATCTTCCTGTCAGCATGAGCATCACATATGAGCTGGATGGAAAAGAGATCAAAGCCAGCGAACTTCCGGGAAAAAGCGGTAAGTTGAAGATGCATGTGACATACACCAACAAATCAAAGACGAAAAAGAAGATCAACGGGAAAGAGGAAGAGATCTATACTCCATTTGTTATGGTAACTGGTATGATTCTTTCAACCGACAATTTCACGAATGTTGAAATTGACAACGGAAAAGTGATCAACGATGGCTCCAATTGTATCGTAGTCGGAATGGGATTGCCGGGAATGGCAGAAAGCCTGAATCTTGACAAAGACGATGCAGATAAAATCCCAAGTGATTTTACAATGACAGCAGATGTTACAGATTTTTCAATGGGAAATACATTTACATTTGCCAGCGCAAATCTTTTTAACGATGTAGATCTTGATGATGTAGAGGATCTGGATGATCTGGAAGACCAGCTTGACAAACTCACCGATGCTTCTGAAAAACTGGTAGATGGATCTGAGAAATTATCCAAGAACCTGAAAAAATATAACAGCAAGATGGGTGAGCTGAAAAAATCTTTGAAGACATACCAGAAAGATGGTGTGAAAAAACTGACCAACGGAATTTCCACATTGGCAAAAAATGGTCCGGCACTTGTAAAAGGTGTGAACCAGTATGTGAATGGTGTAAATTCTCTGGCATCCGGTACTAAAGCATATATCGATGGTGCAGATAAGATTGCTTCCGGAAACAAACAGTTGTATGAGGCAGTAAAAGATATGCCAAGCCAGATCAACACATTCGATGAGGGACTTCTCACTTACACATCGGCAGTGGATGCGATGGGAACAACGGAAAATGTAACAAAATTAAAATCAGGAGCTTCTGCGGTAGCAGGTGGAATCGGCTCAGTAAATGCAGGCTTAAAACAGCTGCAGGAATCTTATGCAAACAACGATGCGATGATCGCACAGCTTAAACAGACAGAGGCAGCTTTGACAGCAGCAGGACAGGATGCAAGCACGATCACAACACTTCGTGTCAGCCTGGAAAAGATTACAGCAGGTCAGAAAGCGGCAATTGAAAAGCTGATCGAAAGTACCTCTGAAACAAGTACACTTCAGACTGGTGCAACAGCGGTATCAAACAGTGTTGCTACCGTTATGGATGGACTGCAGACATTGTCAAAGAGCTCTTCCAAACTTACAAGTGCAAGCAGCACATTGAAAACATCCGTACCTACTTTGGTTTCCAGTGCGAAACAGTTAAAAGAAGGTGGAGAAAAGCTGACGAAGAATGATAAAGCATTGAAAACAGGTGCCAATAAATTAGTAAAATCCGGCAAAACTTTGAAATCCAGTGCAAAACAGCTGAATAAGGGCATGACTGCTTTGAACAAAGGTGGTAAGAGCCTGGGAGCAGCTACTGTAAAACTGGTTTCCGGTGTAAAACAGCTTACCGATGCCAGTGGCAAGCTGGCAGATGGAAGCGATACGCTGGCTGACGGCATGGATGAATTCAACAAAGACGGTATTCAGGAAATTAAGAATATGTACGATGACGACATTTCCCCATTGATCGATCGTTTGAAAGCAATTGTTGATGCTGGCAAAGATTATGCTACATTCTCAGGAATGAGCAAGGCAATGGACGGCGAAGTTAAATTCATCATTGAAACAGATGCAATTGAAAAAGAAGACGAATAATTCGTAAGACGAGAGGGAAAACGGTGATCAATATGAGCAAATTAGACCAAAAGAAAAAAGAAAAAAGAGATTCTCTTTTGACGGCAGCGTTTTCCCTTTTTACTTCAAAGGGAATCACTGACACATCCGTCTCGGACATAGCCCGTGAGGCGAAAATGGCGAAAGGAACCTTTTATCTGTATTTCAAGGATAAATACGATCTTAGGGACGAATTGATCGCCACCAAAGCAAACAGCTTACTTCACACAGCAGCGGAGGTCACAGAAAAGCAGAATTTTGATAACCTGGAAGATATGATCATCTTTCTCGTCGATAATCTGCTGAACCGGTTGAACCAGGACAAGATACTTCTCAAGTTTATATCTAAAAACCTTAGCTGGGGCGTGTTTGACCACATGATACGGTCGGAAAAGACTGTGATCCATGGATATAGTTTTCACGAAGCTTATCTGGCACTTTTGGCGGAATCGGGGCGGAAATTTAAAAATCCTGACTTACTTTTGTTTATGATGATTGAGTTAATCAGCTCAACTTGTTATAATGTAATTCTATCAGGACAACCGTTACCTCTGGAGGAGTTTAAACCAGAGCTCTACGGAGTCATTATTGATATGATTCATAGACAGGAGCTAATCGCATGAACGTAAGACAGTGGATTAAGAAAATAGGAATTCAACTCATACAGAAGATACCATTACGCGAGGACATCATTCTGGAAAGTCATCCCGACTTTTCAGATAATGCCCTCGCTTTTTATGAGTATTTGCTGCAGAAAAAGGTGAATACCCGGCATAAGATATATTGGGCGGTATATAATCACACGTTATCAATACCGCCACTTCCGGAGCAGGTAGACTATTTTTATTTGGACGCGAGAGGATTAAAACAGATGATAAAGCGTTTTTTGGCGTTGTATCGGTGTAAATACATTTTTGACAGCAATGCGTATATCAAAAAGCGCCGTTCTGACCAGGTACGGATCCATCTGGGACATGGAATGTTGATCAAAATTACAAAAGACTATCACAATATGCAAAAGATCGGAGAGCTTGATGGTTATCTGACCACTTCACCATATTGGGAGGGCGTATTTACTGACCGGATCGGCATCCCTAAAGAATGTCTGCTGCCCCTTGGGTATCCGAGGACGGATGAGATGTACCGGTATAAAGAGGAACAAAATTATGTGATCTGGCTTCCAACTTATCGGCAGCACCGCTTACATAAAGGACAGGGGCTTTCCGTCATGTCTCCTTATGGCATGCCGGGAATTATGACGCAGGACGAGTTGCAGGAACTGGATGAGACTTTGAAAAAGCAGGGACTGACGATGTATTTCCGGCCTCATCCGGTGCAGGATCTTTCGCTGCTGCATACGATGACGCTGGATGCCGTGACGATCGCGGATGATGATTTCCTGAAAAAACATAAGATGACATTATATCAGCTGCTGGCAGGTGCCAAAGCATTACTCACGGACTACTCCTCGGTTTATTATGATTTTTTATTGACAGAACGCCCGATTGGTCTTACGATAATGGACAGTGAGCAGTATTTTTCTATGTATGATTGCGCTTTTCCTCATTATGAAGATGGCATAAAGGGAAGTTATTTGTACACCGCGCAGGACATCCGGGAATTTATTGAACATTTACCGGAAGAAAGGCAGCAGCATCAGGCAGAGCTGCGGGAGTTAAAGACTCGATATGTGGAATGTTCGGATGGCAGAGCCTGTGAAAAACTGTATCACTATATGAAAGATCATTATGGATTTGACAGATGACATAAAGTGTGAATGAGGTTGTGATGAGAGAACAAGGGTTAAAGAAAAAAGTTTTGTCCGGACTTGTATGGAAATTCGGAGAACGGATCGGAGCGCAGGCAGTTTCGTTTATTGTATCCATGGTGCTGGCGAGACTTCTTTTGCCGGAGGATTATGGTGTTGTTACCATGATCACCATTTTTATAGAAATTGCCAATGTATTTGTGGTAAGTGGATTTGGACAGTCACTGATCCAGAAAAAGGATGCGGATAATCTGGATTTTTCTTCTGTTTTTTATTTTAGCGTTACCATGTCATGGGCATTATATCTGATCGTATTTCTGGCGGCGCCGGCAGCAGCCGGATTTTATAAAGAACCATTGCTGACACCGATGTTGCGTGTGATGGCACTGAAATTGCCTTTAGCGGGTGTCAATTCAGTTCAGCAAGCATATGTGCAAAAGCATATGATCTTTAAACGTTTCTTTTATTCTACGCTGATCGGAACCGTCGTTTCCGCTGTGGTTGGTATTGTTATGGCATATCAGGGATATGGCGCATGGGCATTGGTTGCCCAGTATCTTACCAACTCCACAATGGACACCGTTATTTTGTGGATCACGGTAAAATGGCGGCCGGATTTCCGGTTTTCCTTAAGCCGTATGAAATCAATGTTTTCCTTTGGCTGGAAAATGCTGGTCACGGAATTGATCAACACAACCTATAAGCAGATCCGGGGACTTGTGATCGGCAAGCTATATTCCAAGCAGGATCTGGCATACTATAATCAGGGACAGAAACTTCCCAATGTGATTGTTACGAATTTGAATTCCTCGATCGGCTCGGTATTATTTCCTGCAATGACAACGAAGCAGGATGATAAGCCGGGACTCAAAAAGATGGTGCGTCTCTCGATACAGGTGGGATCCTATATTATGTGGCCGCTTATGATCGGTCTTTGTGTGCTGGCAAAACCCGTGATCATATTGATCTTTTCAGAACGCTGGCTGTTCTGTGTACCGTTTATGCAGATCGCCTGCATCCAGTATGCGTTAGAGCCGGTGCAGACAGCCAACTTGCAGGCGGTAAAGGCGCTCGGCAAGGGAAGGACGATGTTGATCATGGAGATCCTCAAAAAAGGCTTTGGACTGGTAACTTTGATCGCTGTTATGAACCAGGGTGTTATGTGGATCGCCTGGACAGGAATGGTTGTGACATTTTTTGCGACACTGGTAAATACAACGCCAAACCGTAAATATCTGGATTATACGATCAAAGAGCAGTTGCAGGATCTGCTGCCTTCGATTGTTTTATCAGCGATCATGGGAGCCGTGGTATTCCTTGTTGGCTGCATATTGCCATTGCCGACACTCGTGCTGCTACCGGTTCAGGTTATGGCAGGAGTTATCACATACATTGGTCTCAGTGCTGTCTGTCGGTTGAGTACATTCCAGTATGTGCTGGAAACGGGAAAGAAGATTATAAAACGAAAGTAGGATTAGTATGAAAAAATTATTGCGTTATCTGAAGTTATATCGCAAAGAAACGATACTGGCACCTTTATTTAAACTGCTGGAGGCATCCTTTGAGCTGTTTGTTCCGCTGGTTATGGCACGGATCATTGATGTTGGTATATTGCAGAAAGATTATCATACCATTGCCGGAATGGGAAGCGTTCTGGTTTTATTGGCAGCTGTGGGGCTGGCAGCTTCTTTGACAGCACAGTATTTTGCGGCAAAGGCGGCAGTTGGCTTTTCGACGAAATTAAAGCACGAATTATTCTCACATATACAGAGTTTATCATTTGGGGATATGGACACGATGGGAACTTCTACCTTGATCACGAGAATGACCAGTGATGTGAATCAGGTGCAAAATGGCGTGAATCTGGTGCTGCGATTGTTTTTGCGCTCCCCATTTATCGTACTGGGAGCCATGGTCATGGCATTTACGATCGACGTCAAAGCGGCACTTGTGTTTGTTGTAGCAATTCCGCTGCTGTGCATTGTCGTGTTTGGTGTAATGTTATATAGTATTCCTCTTTACAAGCGGGTACAGACCGCACTGGATCAACTGACCGGACGTACCAGAGAAAACCTTGATGGTGTTCGTGTGATCCGTGCATTCAATAAACAAAAAGAAGAAACAGAAAAGTTCTCCGATGAAAATGCGGAGCTGAATCAGACACAGATGCTGGTTGGACGGATCGCAGCGGTTATGAATCCGGTTACGCTTGTGATCATCAACGGATCGATCATCGCCCTTTTGTGGATTGGTGCCGTGAAAGTAAACATCGGTGTGTTAAGTCAGGGTCAGGTGGTGGCGCTGGTAAACTATATGTCACAGATCCTGGTTGAACTGGTCAAACTGGCCAATCTGATCATCAGTGTCAATAAAGCGGTAGCCTGCGGAAACCGTATTCAGGAAATTTTCGAAGTGCAGCCGGGACTTGTAGAGGCTGACACAGCAATTCCGGTTGGAAATATGGATGAAGTCGATGATAGGAAAGAAATTCTTCGGTTTGACCATGTGGAATTTACTTATCCCGGTGCAAAAGAACCCTCGCTTACGGATATTGATCTCTCCATAAAAAAAGGAGAGGTGATCGGAGTGATCGGCGGAACCGGTTCTGGAAAGACGTCTCTTGTTCACCTGATCCCGCGCTATTATGATGCAACAAAGGGACACATCTATCTGGCGGGAAAGGAAATATCCGGGTATGCGTTGAAAGAACTCCGGGATCGCGTGAGAGTGGTTCTTCAAAAATCGGTATTGTTTGAGGGAACGATCCGCTCGAATCTTTTATGGGGCAAAAAGGATGCCAGCGAGGATGAGTTGTGGAGAGCACTTTCCATTGCACAGGCAAAAGAAGTAGTAGAAAAGAAGGCAGATGGTCTGGAAGAAGCTGTTGAACAGGGAGGACGCAATTTCTCCGGTGGACAAAAACAGCGTCTGGCAATTGCCAGAGCCCTGGTTGGAGATCCAAAGATCCTTGTCCTGGATGACAGCTCTTCGGCGCTGGATTATGCGACGGACGCAGCACTGCGAAAGGCGATTGCAACACAGCTGCAGGGGCTCACATTGTTTATTGTATCGCAACGGGCGGCTTCTGTCCGTGGTGCAGACCGGATCCTTGTGCTGGATGATGGAAAAATTGTCGATATCGGTTCTCATGATGAGCTGCTTGCAAGATGTCCGGTATATCAGGAGATCTATGAAAGCCAGTACGGAAAGGAGGAGCAGGCATAATGACGCAGAAAGAAACGATAAAACGAGTGTTAAGTTATATAAAAAAGTATGGCTTGTATTTGTCTCTGTCTCTGGTCTTTGCGGTTGCCTCCGTGGCATTTACATTGTATATACCAATTTTAACAGGAAATGCGATCGACAGTATTATTGGAAAAAATCAGGTCGATTTTGACGCGGTATTTGCAGTTTTAAAAAAGATTGCGTTGTCGATCGGGTTAACAACCATCGCCAGCTGGATCATGAATATCTGCAATAACAAGATCACATATGGTGTTGTTCAGGATATTCGGCAGGATGCTTTTGAGAGGATCGAAAAACTTCCGTTGTCCTTTTTGGATGCTCATCCGCAGGGCGAGATCGTCAGTCGTGTGATCGCAGATGCGGATCAGTTCGCGGATGGATTGCTGATGGGATTTACCCAGTTGTTCAGTGGTGTCGTAACCATTCTTGGTACGCTGGGATTTATGCTCAGTGTCAGTGTTCCGATCACGATCGTCGTTGTTGTTGTGACGCCGGTATCTTTGTTTGTGGCAAGTTTTATTGCGAAGCGGACCTATCAGATGTTCCGTTTGCAGTCAGAGGCAAGGGGACGGCAGACAGCGTTGATCGAGGAGATGATCGGCAATCAGAAAGTCGTACAGTCCTTTGGAGAAGAGGATGAAGTGTTAGACACGTTTGATGAGATCAATGAAAAACTGCAGGAATATTCCCAGAAAGGTATTTTCTTCTCATCAATCACAAATCCGGCAACGAGATTTGTAAACAGTTTGGTTTATGCCAGCGTCGGAATTTTTGGCGCTATTTTTGCAATACATGGTGGGATTACGGTAGGTCAGTTATCTTGTTTTTTGTCTTACGCAAACCAGTATACCAAACCATTTAATGAAATTTCAGGGGTGGTTACAGAACTGCAAAATGCGATCGCCTGTGCCGCAAGACTTCTTTCTCTGATCGATGAAGAGATCGAGCCGGAGACGGAAACAGAAGATACTTTGGAACGCGAAGTACGCGGTCAGGTTGACATTGAGCATGTAGCATTTTCCTATGATAAGGAACGCCGGCTGATCGAGGATTTCAACCTTCATGTGAAACCGGGACAGCGTATTGCGATCGTAGGACCGACAGGATGTGGAAAAACGACATTCATCAACCTGTTGATGCGCTTCTATGATGTAGATGAGGGATCTATACGGATCGATGGAACCGACATTCGTGAGGTGTCGAGAGAAAATCTGCGCCGTCAGTTTGGTATGGTGTTACAGGAAACCTGGCTGAAAAAAGGCACGATCATGGAAAATATCATTATGGGAAAAGAAGATGCTACGAAAGAGGAAGTGATCGCAGCGGCAAAAGCGAGTCATGCTCACAGTTTTATCAAAAGATTGCCACAAGGTTATGATACAGTGATCAGTGAGGCTGGCGGAAATCTTTCTGCCGGACAAAAACAGTTGCTTTGTATTACCAGAGTTATGTTGTGTCTTCCACCGATGCTGATCCTGGATGAAGCTACATCTTCGATCGACACGCGAACCGAAATGAAGATCCAGCAGGCGTTTGAGACGATGATGAAAGGCCGCACGAGTTTTATTGTGGCACATCGTCTGTCGACAATACAAAAGGCAGATGTGATCCTGGTCATGAAAGATGGTGCGATCATTGAGCAAGGCGATCATCAGCAGTTGATGGAACAAGGTGGTTTTTACAAAACAATGGTTCAGGCGCAATGGTCATAAAGAAAAGGGGGATATTGTGAAAAGAAAATTTTGGATTGTTATGTTGATGGCATGTTTTTTGGGAATACTGTCGGCTGGTCATGGAAACACAGCAAAGGCAGGAAGCCTCAGTACGAGAGGTGTCTGGATCTCATGCTTTGAGTATGAAGAACTGGGTCTGCAGGACAAAGAGGAAGCGACATTTCGAACCAATGTCAATCGCCTGTTTAAACAGGTTAAGAGCAATGGATGCAACACGGTGTATTTTCATGTCCGATCTTATGATGATGCGATCTATCCGTCGAAGATCGTAGGATGGAGCAAGAAGATGACGACCACAGGAAAGGCGCTTTCCTATGATCCATTGGCAATTCTTGTAAGCAGCGCACATCGGTATGGCTTGTCCTTCCATGCCTGGCTCAATCCTTATCGCAAGACTCCGGAAAAAATACTGGATCCGGGTCAGGACAGTACAAGAGAGCGTATTGTGTCTCAGGTAAAAGAGATTATCGATAATTACGATGTAGATGGTATTCATTTTGACGATTATTTTTATCCGAAAAATGATAAGAAATACAATAAGGTTTCGAAAACCCAGAAAATGAACACCGTTAATACGATGGTAAAGGAAGTCCATGATGTGGTGGCGGCAAAGAAGCTTAAATTTGGGATCAGTCCGGCTGGTGACATTTCTTATTGTGAAGCGATCGGAGCGGATGTGAAAACATGGATGTCTGTGCCGGGATATGTGGATTATATCGTGCCTCAGATCTATTGGTCTGACTGCTACTATCTAAATGGGAAAAAGACCAAGTTGTTTCAAGAACGTTTGAAAAAATGGCGTTCGCTCAATCAGCTTGATATACCGATGTATATTGGTCTGGCTTTATATAAAGCAGGTGAAAGCCTGACGCTGGATCCGGGCTGGTCGAAGCGTTCAGATAATATCCGTTCCCAGCTCAAGATGATCAAGTCAGGAAACACCGAAGGCTATGTGCTGTTTGCTTTTACCAATCTGTACCGCAGCAGTACTTGGAAAGAAGTTAAAAATTATCTCAGCGAAGTGGGAACGTTGAAGATCAGTAAAAAGAAAGTGACGTTAAAGACCGGAAAGAGTTACCGTTTAAAAACCAGTGTGTCACTGACCCGTATGAAAGGAAAAGTGCGGTATCGTTCGAGCAATCGGAGGATCGCTGTTGTTACGAAAAGTGGTAAGATAAAGGCAAGAAGAAAAGGAAAAGTCAAAATCTATGCAACCTTTGGAAAGATTACCAAAGTATGCAGGGTGACGATCAAAAAGAAAAAATAAGATGGGACATAGTATGATTGAAATATTTGACACAGTGATATTGCAGTTTTTTCAAAATATACATAATCCGGTGCTTACGCCAATCTTTAAAGTGATCACATTTTTGGGCGAGGCCGGCTTGATCTGGATCTGCCTGGGGTTATTTTTGACCATCAGGAAGAAAACGCGGACAATTGGCATTACGGTGTTGCTTTCGCTGATCTTTTGTCTGATCTTTGGAAATGGATTATTAAAGCATCTGGTAGCAAGGCCAAGACCATGTTGGAGAAATCCGGATATGGAGATGCTGATCGCGATCCCGAAAGATTATTCCTTTCCTTCCGGACACACCATGTCATCATTTGCCGCTGCGTTCAGTGTATTTGCCTGGAAACGGAGCTGGGGAATTGGAGCGATTGTTCTTGCTGTGATCATGGCGGTGACCAGACTGTATTTTTATGTGCATTATCCGACGGATATTCTTGCCGGATGCTTATTTGGGATCCTTCTTGCACTTGCAGCGAAATATCTGGTTGTGAGAAAGATGGGAAAAGGAGAAATGGCATGATAACAAACTGTGAGTTCTGTGCTTTTTATATTTTAGATGATGATGGGTACGGCGAGTGTGAGGTAAATCTGGATGAAGATGAGATGGCTCATTTTTTAAGCTCTTCTTACGACAGCTGCCCATTTTATCAGACGGATGATGAGTATAAGATTGTTAGAAAACAGAATTAGAAAAGAGGAAAAACATGGTTCGAAATCTGGCGGAAGGAAATGTAAGAAAAACCTTATGGCAGTTTACACTACCAATGTTTGTCAGTGTTATATTCCAACAGATGTATAATCTGGCAGACAGTGCGATCGCGGGCAAATATGCCGGTGAGTCAGCATTGGCGGCAGTAGGGGCCTCTTATCCGATCACGATGATATTTATGGCGATTGCAGTGGGAAGTAACATCGGATGTGCAGTCGTCATTTCACAGTATTTTGGAGGCGGGCAGTATCGGAAGATGAAGACTGCCGTTTCTACGACCATGATCGCCAGTACTGTGGTATCATTGCTTCTTACTGTGCTGGGGTTGATCTTGTCAAGACCGCTCTTAAGAGCAATGCACACACCAGAAGATATATTTTATCAGGGCGATCTGTATTTGCGGATATACATTCTGGGACTATTGTTCCTGTTTTTGTACAATGTTTCCACGGGAGTGTTTACTTCCCTCGGAGATTCCCGCACGCCGCTATACTTTTTGATTGGATCTTCTGTTGGCAACATTGTATTGGATTACATTTTTGTGGCAGTCTTTGGATTTGGCGTTGCCGGTGTTGCGTGGGCTACTTTTATTGCCCAGGGGATCGCCTGTATATTAGCAGTCTTGTTTTTGGCGCAAAGAATTGCTAAAATACAAACGACGGGAAGACCAACGGCGCGGTTTTCCATGGCGATGTTTCGCAAGATCTGCCGGATCGCAGTGCCAAGTATATTGCAACAGAGTTTTGTTTCGGTAGGTAACCTGTTTATTCAGGGTCTGGTCAACAGCTTTGGTTCTGGAGTGCTGGCAGGATATTCCGCAGCCGTCAAACTGAACAATTTTGCGATCACATCATTTTCAACGATTGGAAATGGCGTATCCAGTTTCACCGCCCAGAATATAGGCGCCGGTAAGCTGGATCGTGTTAAAAAAGGCTTTTTTGCCGGAACGCAGATGGTGCTTTTGATCGCGGCAGTAGTTCTTACTGTTTATTTATGTTTTGGCAAACATGCGATGAGCTTATTTCTGGAAAATGTTTCCGGAGAAGCGATGGAAAGTGGCGTGTTGTATTTACATGTATTATCGCCATTTTATCTGGCTATTTCCATCAAACTGGTTGCCGATGGGCTCCTTAGAGGTGCAAGCGCAATGTCAAGTTTTATGATCAGTACATTTACCGATCTGATCCTCAGAGTGGTACTGGCATTTGCTTTTTCAGCTGTCTGGGGAAGTATGGGGATCTGGCTGGCATGGCCGGTTGGCTGGGTGATCTCCACGGTATTGTCGCTGGCCTTCTATGCACGCGGAAAATGGAAGGGAGATTTGATTTCGATTTAGGCAGGAGACTGTCGGACAGGAGGATATATGAAAAAACAGATTCGTAAAATTACAGTAGGAATGTTAAGTGGTGCGTTGGTGATCAGCATGGCATTACCGGTACCGGCGCAGGCAGCTGCAAAAGTCAGGTTATCTAAAACGAAACTGACCATTACAAAAGGCAGCAAAAAGAAATTGAAAGTAAAAGGAACAAAAGCAAAAGTTAAATGGAAAAGTTCCAACAAAAAGATTGCATCAGTGTCTGGAAAAGGCGTTGTAAAAGCAAAGAAAACAGGAAAAGCTACGATCACAGCGACTGTGAAAGGAAAGGGAAAGACAAAACGATTCACCTGTAAGGTGACGGTTGTGGCGAAAAAAGCAAGTACTTCTACTTCCGGAAACAAGGCATCCTCGTCTTCGACAAGTGCAATCGGGGCAGATTCCGGTGGAACTGCAGGGACCAAAACCGATACGGCATCGGTCACAGAAGAATCTGCTTATCAGAAGATCATGGCTTTTCAGAGCAACTATCCGGAGGGAACCGCCTGGACGAACAAAAACAGTTACAACTGGAACGGTGGGATCTGGACAGGAGGTGCGGGATGCATGGGATTTATCTTTATGCTCAGCGATGGTGCATTTGGCAATCTTCCCGCAAGAAAACTCAGCATCTCACAATCGGCATTACAGGATCTTCGAGTAGGAGACATTGTCCGCTATCTGGATGATTCCCATGCGGTTATGGTGCTGCAGAAAAAATCGTCATCGATCATTGTTACCGAGGGAAATTATAACGGAACCGTGCATTGGGGTCGTGAGATTGCATTTGATGAGATTTTAAAGAGTGGAACATTTATTCTGACTCGTTATCCGAAAGCATAAGAAAATATTGTTCAATAGAAAAGGAAGTTCATCTGGCTTGAGATACAAAGTCTCTTGCAGATGGAACTTCCTTTTTGGTCTTAAGATATCAATCTATTTATTTGATGATCGTTCCCATACGTTCATTGATTCCCTGATAAGCGTTTTCCAGTTTGGTAATAATGGCAGTTCTGCCTTCACCGGAAGAAACAAAGGATACACTGGCATCGATTTTTGGCAGTGTGGTGATTGGATCAAAATGTCCCTCATCCATCAGCTTGATCGCCTCTGCTACGGTAAGGTTGCCAAGTGTCTGGTTTCCGTCGTCAGTGGTCATCTGCTCTTTGGAGGACAGGATCAGTAAGTGGGAAGCATCTACCATATCGGCCAGTTTGGCAGCTGTGTAGTCTTTTTCGATGACGGCACTGGCACCTTTTAAGGTTGTTCCCTGTTCCATAACCGGAATACCACCGCCACCAGCAGCGATGACAAGCTGGTTTGCGTCCAATAAGGCCTTGATCGCATCGATCTCATAAATGTCAACAGGCTGTGGGGAAGCGATAATGCGTCGGTATCCATCGCCCTCGGCAACGACATGATTTCCTTTTTCTTCTTCTTTTTCCGCTTCTTCTTTTGTCATAACACGACCAATTACCTTGGTAGGGTGATTGAATGCTTTGTCAAAAGGATCTACGCGAACCTGTGTGATCACAGTGGAAACTGGTTTGAAAATGCCACGGTTCAATAATTCGGTGCGGATCGCGTTCTGCAGATCGTATCCGATATATCCCTGGCTCATGGCACCACACAGTGACATTGGTGCTACGGTGTAGCGGGAATCCAGACGGGCAAATTCCGTCATGGCAGTCTGGATCATACCAACCTGCGGTCCGTTGCTGTGTGTGATCACGATCTGGTATTTTTGTTCTACGAGGTCGGCGATCGCTTCTGCTGCTTTTTTTACGTTTTTCTGCTGTTCCGGAAATGTTTCACCAAAAGCATTTCGACCCAGAGCAACAACAATTCGTTTATCCTTCATAAGAGTTCCTCCATGTGTTTTCTAAAATTAACCCCTGTTTCAAGGTATTTTGATTTCTATATTATACCAAAATATTTTCTATTGTTCAACCGGCAGCTGCATGGATACCGGCAGAAAAAGTGGGGTAGGATAGTTCCATCACCCCGGCTGATAACTATTGCCAAAATCAGGGAAATAAAGTATAATATTCCTAACGATGTAAATGTGATTTTGGTAATAAAATTGCATTTTGATGAATGGACGAAGGACAACTGAATAGGAGGTGGACATCATGAGACTTGAATTTATTGGGGCAGACCACGAAGTGACGGGCAGTTGTCATTATATGCAGATGGCAGATGAGAAGTTTTGTGTTGACATTGGTATGGAGCAGGGACAGGATATCTTTGAAAATCAGGAGATTCCGGTCAATCCATCAGAGTTGGATTATATTCTGTTGACACATGCACATATAGATCATACCGGCTTGCTGCCGATGTTGTATGCAAAGGGATTCAGAGGATCCGTATATGCAACCAAAGCTACGGTAGAACTTAGCCAGATCATGTTGAGAGATAGTGCTCATATCCAACAGTTTGAGGCAGAATGGCGCAATCGTAAGGCAAAACGATCTGGAGGGGCTACCTACGAGCCGTTATATACGATGGAAGATGCCATGGGTGCGATCCAGTTGTTGGTACCGTGTCCGTATGATAAAAAGATTACGATCAGTGAACATGTGACGATCCGGTTTACGGATGTTGGACATTTACTTGGATCATCTTCGATCGAGGTGTTTGCGACGGAAGGGGATGAACAGCGTACGGTTGTATTTTCCGGTGATATTGGAAATATCAATAAACCGATCCTGCGCAACCCGACGTACACCAAAGCAGCAGATTATGTGGTTATGGAATCGACATACGGCGATCGCCTTCATGGAGTGGAAGATCCGGATTATGTAGGAGAACTGGCGTCGATCTTTCAGGAAACATTCCAAAAGGGAGGCAATGTAGTCATCCCGTCATTTGCAGTAGGCCGTACACAGGAACTGCTGTATTTTATCCGGCAGATCAAGGAACAGCAGCTGGTAAGCTGTCATCCGGACTTTGAAGTATATGTGGACAGCCCATTGGCTGTAGAGGCGACGAATATATTTGGCAAGAATGCCTATTCGTGTTTTGACGAAGAGGCGAGAGCGCTGGTAGAAAAGGGAATCAATCCGATCGGTTTTCCGGGATTGAAATTGTCGATCACCAGTGATGACAGTAAGGCGATCAATTTTGATATGCAGCCAAAAGTGATCTTGTCGGCATCGGGCATGTGTGAAGCAGGCCGTATCCGGCACCATCTGAAGCATAATCTGTGGAGACCGGAAAGCACGATCGTATTTGCCGGCTATCAGACGGCAGGTACACTGGGACGTGCGCTGCTCGAAGGAGCAACCGAAGTACGATTGTTTGGCGAAGTTGTTGAGGTAAAGGCAAAGATCACCAAGATTGCCGGAATCAGCGGTCATGCCGATAAAAATGGATTGATACGATGGATCAATGGTTTTACAGAGCAGCCGCCAAAGAGAGTTTTTGTGGTACATGGCGAGGACAAGGTGTGCGATTCGTTTGCAAGAACACTGACCGATCAGGGATATGTGGCAAGTGCACCATACAGTGGTACGATCTTTGATCTGATCCGTGGTGAATTTGTGGCAGAAACACAGCCGATCGCAGTGAAGAAAAAGAAGGCATCGACCAAGCGGGCAGAAGATATGTTTGAACGTCTTGTTACGGCAGGACAGCGGTTGCTGGCAG
>CAKREC010000020.1 GCA_934316925.1 uncultured Eubacterium sp. | reverse complement strand
GATTTCATCTGTTTTATCATTTTCGGACTATCGTTCTCCACCAAAAGAAATGATCCATGGTGCAGGATGTGGCGAGAAAAAGAAAAATACAAATAAGGAGTGGTACTGTGTCACCGGTATCCGGGGCAGGGGAATCGGATGTGGGAACCGAATCCTCTTCAATCGTTTTCAGATCCGTTGTGGACTGAACCGCTGTACTTGTTGTGTTCTTTTCAGAGATGGCAGCCTGGCTTGCACTTGCTGTCTGCGAAGGCGGCTGTGAAGCAGTCGATGACGTAGCCGGGGAAACCGTTGGTGTAACCATCGGAGTTGCATCCGGAGACGGAGTCGGGGTCACGCCGGGAGAGGGAGTCGGGGTTACCACTGGGGACGGAGTCGGGGTCACGCTAGGAGTTGGAGTAGGAGTAACCGCAGGGGACGGAGTAGGGGTAACCGCTGGAGATGGAGTTGGTGTAGAATTCCCTGGGGTTGGTGTTGGCGTGTTACATGGAATGTGGTGTGAGATCATGTGCCACTCACCGGAGTTCCCATCCAGACGGTCGCAGAGAAGCCATCCCTCGCCGGTTACAGAGATAAAAGCTTTTGCGGATGGAGCAATGATCGTTGCCGCAATTCCATCGGAGGCAATGGTCAGATTTTTGGCATGCGGCATATTCCAGATGATGTGACGAGCCAGTTCTTCGCGTGTATTACTGCCATCAGTGATCACAACCTGATAACGGGGAATGGTCACACTTTTGGAACGCAGATTGATCACAAGGGTCTGCCCGGCGCGTTTTTTGATCGTGATCGCCCCGTTTTGAAGGCTTCCGTCAAGTAATGAATCTCCGACAACATAGATGGCGGATTTCTTTTCTTTGCTGATATCAAGAAAATACTGATTCATGTCCTTAGGAGAAGCAAGTGCATAATTTACATTTTTGAAGGCCGCACTGGATGTTTTTTTGACTGCTGCGGCCAGGCTGGCAACCTCATTTTTTATTTGCGGATCAATTACGATGTCTGGATTGTTTCGTGCCTGTATGCTGTCAGTCACCTCTCCTGCCCGGATCTTTCCGGAAGCATTTGCCATATTTGACGAGATGGTATTGCCTATGGTGTGACCGTTTCCGGTGTATTTTCCCGCGATAAAATTGGTTTCCATATCTGCTGTCTGGTTGATCTCGTTGGCGATCAGACCGTATTCTTCGTAGGTACCAAGAAAATCGACCGTATCATTTGAAGCGTGGATCCATGTAGTGCAGGTGCCGATGGACACAATAAGGACCAGGACGAACACTACGGCGTTTATTTTTTTCATAAACAACCTCCTGTACAAGTTTTCAAAAAATATCCTTTCTAGTCTACGCAAAAACGATGCCGGGTATTCATTGCAAAAACAGAATGGAAAATGATAACTGTGTGAGGGGATCATTTGAAACCATGAATGTAGTATTAAAAACCGCGAAATATCGCTTTTTATTCCTTTTTAGAAACTTATTCCAATTCCTTGACAAATAGTATTTGATACGGTAAAATACATCATGATTCAAATGAATTTTGAACCCTATAGTGTTGACAAAAGCACTAAAAAATAAAGGTTAAAAAGGAGAAATAGTATTATGTTAGAAAAAATGCAGGAACTTATTGCAGATCAGTTAAGTGTAGATGCAGACAGCATCACAGAGGCTTCTTCTTTTAAAGATGACTTGGGAGCAGATTCTCTTGATCTTTATGAGTTGATCATGGCTCTTGAAGAAGAGTATGATGTTGAGATTCCTACAGATGACTTAGAGAGCATCAATACCGTAGGTGACGTAATTAATTTCTTGAAAGAAAAAGGTGTAGAGTAATAACAATTGCACATAGGCCTGGAAACAGGTCACGCATTGACACCAAGATGGGTATGATATGTGCCTTGTCTTGGTGTTCTTGTTATTATAGGTCTATATCGAGTTGAAGCACCTGCGTGAAGCAGGGAAGAATGGAGGACATTATGGGAAAGATTGCATTTGTATTCCCTGGACAGGGAGCACAGGTAGTAGGAATGGGCAAAGATGTATACGATCATTCTCCACTGGCAAAGGAAGTATTTGACAAAGCGGGAGAAGCGGTTGAGCTGGATCTGAAAGCACTGTGTTTTGAAGAAAACAATGACATCAATATCACGGAATATACACAGGTCTGCCTGTTGACTACAAGTGTTGCGATTATGCAGGAGATTCTTGCCAGAGGCATCAAGCCGGACGTGGCTGCAGGACTCAGCCTGGGTGAGTATTGCGCGTTAGTAGCAGCTGGTTCGATGAATTACATTGACGCAGCGAAAGCAGTGCGTAAGCGTGGTATTTTTATGCAGGAAGAAGTACCTGCCGGTGAGGGCGGCATGGCTGCTATTTTGGGCATGGAGGCGGCTGTGATCGAAGAGCAGATCGAGGAATTTGACAAGGTACAGATTGCCAATTACAATTGTCCGGGTCAGATCGTTATTTCCGGAGAAACACAACAGGTCAAGGATGCTGCTGAAAAGCTGAAAGAAGCTGGGGCAAAGAGAGCAGTCCTTCTCAATGTAAGTGGTCCGTTCCATTCTTCTTTGCTGACAGGTGCCGGTGAAAAACTCCAGGTCGTTCTGGATGAACTTACGATCAACAAACCGGAGATTCCATACGTTGCTAATGTCAATGCAAGTTATATTACTGAGCAGGCAGACATTCAGCCATTACTGGTTAAACAGGTAAGCAATTCGGTTCGCTGGCAGCAGTCTGTAGAGGCGATGGTAGCAGCCGGTGTGGATACCTTTATTGAGATCGGACCGGGAAGAACATTGGCAGGATTCAACAAAAAGATTGGAAAAGCAATCGGCAAAGAACTGACCACATATACGGTTGGTACAATGGAAGACATTGACAAGTTAGTGGAAGCACTGAAGGGAGAATAAACATGTTATTGGAAGACAAGATTGCAGTTGTTACGGGAGCAAGCCGTGGGATCGGCCGTGGAGTTGCTCTTGCACTTGCCAGAGAAGGTGCTACGGTTGTTGTCAACTACAACGGCTCGAAAGAAAGAGCCGATCAGGTAGTCAAAGAGATTGAAGACAACGGTGGAAAAGCGGTAGCGATCCAATGCAATGTAAGTGATTTTAAAGCAGCAAAAGAATTTTATGGAAACATCGTAAAGGAATACGGACGCATTGATATTTTGGTAAACAATGCAGGTATTACAAGAGACAATCTGATCATGAAGATGTCAGAAGAAGAATTTGCAGATGTGATCCAGACCAATCTTATGGGAACATTCAACGGTGTTAAGTTTGTCACCCGTCCGATGATGAAACAGCGCTATGGACATATTATCAATATTGCATCGGTGTCCGGTGTGATCGGCAATATGGGACAGGCAAATTACTCCGCATCCAAAGCCGGTGTTATTGGTCTTACCAAGGCGACCGCGAAAGAACTGGCATCACGCAATATTACGGTAAATGCAATTGCACCGGGATTTATTGCGACAGAGATGACAGACAAGCTTTCTGACAGTGTAAAGGAAGAAGCCTGCAAGACGATCCCGTTAAAGGAGTTTGGAAAAGTGGAAGATGTGGCAGAGGCCGTTGTATTTCTGGCATCTGACCGCGCAAGATATATTACAGGACAAGTATTGTGTGTTGATGGTGGAATCGCCATGTAATGAAAATGGAGGTAAAGAATGAGAAGACGAGTAGTTGTTACCGGTTTGGGAGCAGTGACTCCGATCGGAAATAATGTAAAAGATTTCTGGCAGGGAATCAAAGAAGAAAAAGTGGGAATCGGCCCGATTACCAAATTTGATACGACAGAATACAAAGCACATCTGGCAGCAGAGATCAAAGATTTTGATCCGACCGTTGCGATGGACAAAAAAGCGGCACGCCGTATGGAAGATTTCTCCCAGTATGCTGTGGTAGCAGCCAAAGAGGCGCTCGATGACAGCGGACTGGACATGGAGAAAGAAGATCCATTTATGTTAGGTGTTAGTGTAGGTTGTGGTATCGGTAGTCTTCAGTGCGTAGAAAGAAACTATGAAAAACTGAAAGAAAAAGGACCAAATCGTGTAGCGCCTTTGATGATCCCTATGCTGATCTCCAATATGGCAGCAGGAAATATTTCCATTCAGTTTGGATTAAAAGGAAAGAATATCAATGTTGTTACAGCGTGTGCAACAGGAAACCACAATATTGGTGAAGGATTCCGTGCTGTACAGTATGGCGAGGCAGATGTTATGATCGCCGGTGGCGCAGAAGGTGCGATCACACAGACCGGACTTGCCGGTTTTACCGGATTGAATGCGTTGAATACGACTGATGATCCATTGAGAGCATCCATCCCATTTGATGTTGACCGAGGCGGTTTCGTTATGGGTGAAGGTGCCGGTATTATTGTGCTGGAAGAATTAGAACATGCGAAGAAACGTGGCGCTCATATCTATGCAGAGATGATCGGATATGGCGCAACAAGTGACGCACATCATCTGACAGCTCCGATCGAGGATGGAAGCGGCGATGCAAAAGCAATTGAGTTTGCGATGAAAGATGCCGGAATTCAGCCGGAAGACATTGATTATATCAATGCACACGGAACCAGTACACATATGAATGATGCGTTCGAAACAAAAGCGATCAAACGTGCATTAGGTGATGCCGCATACCATTGTAAGGTAAGTTCTACCAAGTCTATGATCGGACATTTGCTGGGGGCTGCCGGTGGTGTAGAGGCAGTTGCCAGCATCAAATCCATTGAAGAGGGTTATGTACATGGAAATGTAGGCCTTCAGAACAAAGATCCGGAGTGCGATCTGGATTGCCCAAGAGAAGCTACAGAGATGGATGTAAATGTAGCACTGAGCAATTCCTTAGGATTTGGCGGACACAATGCCGTAGTTATTTTCAAAAAATACAGTGAATAAAACGATGGTCCGGGCTTTGCGAGAGGCCCGGACCAATCAGATTGGAGAGAAATATGTTATTAGATATCAATGATATTATGAAGATCCTTCCACACCGCCCACCATTTTTACTTGTGGACTGCATTGAAGAGATGGAACCTGGTGTGAGAGCGGTAGGATACAAAAATGTTACGATGAATGAGCCATTTTTTCAGGGACATTTTCCAGAGTACCCAGTTATGCCGGGTGTATTGATCATTGAAGCACTGGCGCAGGTTGGTGGTGTTGCGATGCTCAGTCTTGAGGCGAACAAAGGCAAGCTGGCATTCTTTGGCGGAATTAAAAATGCCAAATTCCGTAAACAGGTCATTCCGGGAGACCGGCTTCGTCTGGAAACGGAAATTATCAAATGCAAAGGTCCGATGGGTGTTGGAAAAGCAGTGGCAACTGTAGATGGAAAAGTTGCTGCTGAGGCGGAAATCTCCTTTATCATTCAGTAGAGAAAAAAGATTTTTGAAACAAAAACTTACATAAATCCCCTAAAAGTGATATACTGGATATATCAATAACGAAGGAAGGGGTCTGTTTGTTTGAAGTAGGAGATTATGTTGTGCATGGAGTCAATGGTGTCTGCCGGGTTGATGGCATTGAAGATATGCCGGGGGCCGGTGGCAAAAGAGTGTGTTATGTGATGACACCGCTCTATACATCAGGAAGTAAGGTGTTTGTTCCTACAGACAGCAAAAAAGTGATTACCAGGGCGGTGATCACGAAGAATGAGGCACAGGAGTTGATCTCGCACTGGGAGGAGATTGATGAATTGTCGGTTGAGAGTGACAAGAAGCGTGAAGAGACATACAAAGCGGCTTTGCGCTCCTGTGACACATGGCAGTGGGCGAGCCTGATCAAAACTTCGCATCACAGAAACATTGCGAGGCTCAAGCAGGGCAAGAAGATTACGACAAGTGATGAGCGGTATCTGCAGATGGCAGAAGATAATTTTTTTGGAGAATTAGCAATTCCACTGGAACTTTCCAAGCAGGAAGCGCAGACTTACTTTATTCAGTGTGTACAACGGGAAAACGAACAATAAAAACCATGCAGTGAAGCGGTTCGGCTTTCATTGCATGGTTTTTGTTATGTCTGGTGATTGAATTTCTGGTTTATGCCATATAGGAATCCGTCAATTCTTTGATCAGGCTCTCCACACGGGTTACAACATCGGCAACAGGAACTTTTTCCTGAATGGATTTATCTCTGGTGGAAAGTTCCACAACGGATTCTTTCATGTTTCTAGGACTAACGACAAGGCGGATTGGTACACCAAGAAGATCCGCATCGGAGAACATAACGCCTGGACGAACGTTGCGGTCATCATAGATCACTTCGATTCCTTTATTCTGTAATGTTTCATAAATATCATCGGCACATGCTTTCGCTTCTGCATCATCGGAGCGCAGGCAGCAAAGATGAACTTCCCAAGGCGCGATGGTGATCGGCCAGATCGGTCCGAAATCATCATGGTGTGCTTCACATACCGAAGCAGCCAGACGGCCAACACCGATACCGTAACATCCCATGATCGGATACTGGGCATTTCCGTCGGCATCCAGATACTGCATATTCATGGATTTTGTATATTTGGTTCCCAACTGGAAAATATTTCCTACTTCAATACCGCGGGAAATCGAGATTGTCTTCTTCCCGCATTTTGGACAAATGCCGCCCTCTACGATCTTGGCAACGTCCACATAGGAAGCGTCTTTCACATCACGATCCATGCACAGTCCGGTAAAATGATATTCTTCTTCGTTGGCACCACAGGAAAGATTGTTGGTTCCTTCCAGAGATTTATCGTATACAACCGTGTAATTTCCGGATACGTTAAGATCAACCGGTCCGATGTAACCGGCTTTCAAACCACAATCGGCAGTGATGACACCGGCATGTACTTCTTCACCAAGGAAGTTGGTAAGTTTGGTTTCATTTACATCCAGATCACCGCGGATGAATACAATTACGAAATCATCGGTCATATTTTTCTGGTATACGACTGCTTTACAGGATTTCTTCAGATCGGATTTAAGAAAATCGCAGATTTCTTCGATCGTATGGATGTTTGGCGTGTGTACTTTGGTAAGTGGTTCATCGTCAGCATCTTTTGCATTTTCTACAATACTCTCTGCAGCTTCCATATTGGCACGGTAATCGCATTCTCCACAGATCGCGATCGAATCCTCTCCGATCGGAGTCAGAAGCATATACTCGTGTGATAAACTTCCGCCCATCATACCAGAGTCAGAAGCAACGGTAACCACTTCTGGAATTCCAGCTTTGGCAAAAATACGGTTGTATGCATCATAGCAGATCTGATAATAGCGCTCCAGATCTTCCTGTGAAGTATGGAAAGAATAGGCATCTTTCATAGTAAACTCACGGACACGGATCAGACCGGCACGAGGACGCGCTTCATCACGGAATTTAGTCTGGATCTGATAGATCATAAAAGGATAACTGTTGTAGCTTTTTGCGTAATCGCGGACAAGCTGAACAGCAGCTTCCTCATGCGTCATGCCAAGTACCATTTTGGAACCATTGCGGTCCGTGAAGCGTAAAAGTTCGCTTCCAACACTTTCGTATCGGCCGGATTCATCCCAGAGAGAGGCTGGCAGTGCGACAGGGAACAAAACTTCCTGACCGTCGATGCGATCCATCTCATCGCGAATAATATTTTCAATTTTTCTGCAGATTCGTTTCAGTGGCATATACTGGGAATAGATTCCCTTTGCCACATCTTTCATATATCCTCCCCGCATCATAAGTGCGTGGCTTTCAATGACACAATCACTAGGTTTTTCTTTAAAACGTTCACCAACTAATTTATCTAGTTTCATGGTTTCCTCCATTCAAAAATAATGTTTTGTGATACAACTTTTTATTTTATCATTGCAGGGAGACGGTGTCAAATACCTATTTTATAGGGTTGAATGCTTTCTGAAAATTATGGTAAAATAGTGCATATACATACGATAGATAAAACAGATGAAATGAGGAAAAACGATGAAAATTGCCATTTGCGATGATGATTATGGCGTATGTTCGGATGTGGAGAAATGGATTTTAAAATATAGTAAATTAGAAGCTGTCCGGGTGGATATCCATGTATTTCATTCACCGGATGAGTTGATCCTTGAGATGAAGCAGGGCGGATGGTTTGATGCATTTTTTCTGGACATCGAATTTGATGAATCCAATGGGATTGAATTGGGCGAGTACATCCGGAAAAATGCCGGCTATGATACGTGCGGCATTATATTTTTCTCAGGTAATACATCGTATTGCCAGTCTTTGTTTGATATGGAACCGATGAATTTTCACAGAAAACCATTGCGGGAGAATATGATTTTTCGGGATCTGAACAAATTGATCCGACGTTATGGGGCAGGCAGGAAGTTCCTTCGCTGCGTAGACGATGGAAGGACATATGATCTGTATTTGAGTGACATCTGCTACATTGAGCGGATCAATAAGAAAAGTTATATACATAAAAAAGATGGGGAGGTACAGACGGTCACAGAAAAGCTGTCAGAACTGGAGCAGCAGTTAGAGGACGAGACCAATTATATGCTGCGCTGCCACCGGTCGTATACGGTGAATCTGCATTATATTGTGCGCTATAATCGTCAAAAGTTGTATTTTAAGGATGGGACTATGATACCGGTAGGAAGAAAATACCAGGAAGAAGTTAAGACCGCCTGGATAAAATACGATTTGGAGATAGATTAAATGATGACAAAGATAGTAATATCAACGATTGCAGATCTGATTCAGACTTATTGTATGTATTTAATACTGCAATGCTTCTTTGAACAGTGCAGGTTGTCAAAGAAAATTGAGACATTGTGCTATGGCGGACTCTTTTTACTTTTGTTTGTGCCACATATGACTTTAAATATTGCATGGGTAAATGCAGTATGTTCGATCGGCGGCGTGCTTTTGATCACGAATATATATGAAGGCTCTTTCGCTAAGCGGCTTTTAAATGGTATTTACAGCTATATGAGTCTTGCACTGGTTGAGGTGATTGTAGCAGGAACATTTGGCTACCTTCATCTGGACTTCATGGAACAGGAAACATACTTTTCGTCATTTGGCATGGTAGTGCTGTCACTTGCAGAGTATATTGTAGTCCGCCTGTTGCGTAATTTCAAAAATCTTCATGATGATCGAAAGCTGTCAGCAGGCAGCTGGTGTATGTTTGTGGGCATTCCGGTACTGTCAATGATTCTTTATGTTTTGTTTTACAAGCAGCCACATTGGCAACAGGGCGAACTGATCTTATTTGTAGTAGTATTATTTGTGATCAATGTTTTGGTGTTGTTTTTGTATAATCAGCAGATCCGACAGCTCAAGATCCAGCAGGAGAACCAGATGCTGGAATTGCAGAATGAATTCCAGTCACACCAGTTGGAACTTATGAGTGATAGTGTTGGCGCGATCAGAAAGATGCGGCATGATTTTATCAGGCACATCTCCATGATCCATTATTTCAACACGGAGAAAAGAGCCGATGAGTTGGAAAAATATCTGGAGAATCTCCAAAGTGATCTGGGAGAGATTGGAAAGTATGTGGATACGGGAAACTATGTGCTGGACAGCATCTTAAATTATAAAATCCATGAGGCGTCCCAGTACGGTATCAATTTTACTCATGAGATCAATGTTACGGGAGAACAGCAGTTTTCTGCCTATGATATGAATATTCTTCTTGGTAACCTGATTGATAATGCGATCGAAGCGGTTAAGTGTCTGGAAAGGAAAAAGATCGACTTAAACATGAACCTTGTTCATGGAAAACTATACATAGAGATCCGGAATCCCTATGAAAACGTGATAAGAGATGGCGAGCGGTTCTGTTCGACCAAAACAGATAAAGAAAATCACGGATATGGATTATCGATCATACAGAATATTGTAGACCGCTATCAGGGAATGTTATCCATTGATACCAAACAAGGTATATTTTGTGTCAGTGCCTGTCTGCTGCTGGATGACTGATCTGACCGACAAGATATAGTGAAAAAACAACCAGCTTCCACAAGAGCGTGTCGTTCGCGCTAAAAATGCGTCGTTCACGCCGTTTGCATGATTTTTACAGAAAAGCATGTATAATAAGAAATAGCTACACGAATCATGCAATCTAAAAGGAGGCGATTATATGAGTAAAATAATCTACAAAATGTCAAAGGTTCTGGCAGCAGTTGCATTATTGGTTACGACCTGCAACGTAAATTCGGCATGTCTGCTTTGGATGTATCAGCCGGAATTGCCGGAAGATGCAGAAAGTCTTCGTAAATAATGCTGGAATCCTTTGCTGTATCCGTGATCCGCAGGTGGATCGCTGACAAAATAATCCCAGAGAACAAAGCAGCGATATATCAGTATGGACTTGTTGTAGGACTTCAGACCATGCTTGAGTTTTTGCTTATTGTTGCGACGAGTTTGCTCCTGGGATTATTTTATCCCTGCGTGATCATGACCTGTGTATTTATTCCGATCCGGATATATGGCGGCGGTTTTCACGCTAGCACAGCGTTGCGTTGTTCGGTGGCTACATGGCTGATGCACGTAGTGGCATTTTTATATGTGAAATATGTTCCTGCATGTTGGGAAGTGCAGGCTGGTATATTGTTTGTGAGTCTGATCCTGATCTTGTGGAAAGCTCCGGTTGAGGCGGAAAACAAGCCGCTTACACCGGCTGAGCGCATCAAGTATCGAAAAAAAACGATCATTTTCTGGTTGATTATCTTTGGTATCTATGCAATACTTACATTGGCAGGCTGCCCGGACACGGCACATTACGAGACGGTTGGACTTGGAATGTTTGTGTTTGTTATGGCGGCTGGTATACTCAAAAATTACATGATGGAAGTGAAGAAAAATGAAATATCAGGCAGTGATCTTTGATCTGGATGGAACATTACTCAATACCCTGGAGGATCTGACCGATGCGGTGAACGCAGCTCTTGTTACGAAAGGGCTTCCATGCAGAACGATCGAAGAGGTTCGGCAGTTTGTGGGAAACGGAATTGTAAAATTGATGGAGCGTGCGGTGCCGGGCGGGAAAGAACACCCGGATTTTCCGGAACTGATGGACGCATTCCGGAAGTATTATGGAGAACATTGTGAGGACAAAACGACTCCTTATGATGGCATTTTGGCTCTCTTAGATGCTCTGAAAGATAAGAAGATGAAGATGGCAGTTGTTTCCAATAAGGCGGATTTTGCCGTTCAGACATTGATCCCCCGCTATTTTGGAGATCGCATTTCTTATGCGTTTGGAGAAAATGAAGAGGCTGGGATCCACAAAAAGCCATCTCCGGACATGGTAAACCAGGCGCTTCAAAAACTTGGTGTTTCCAGAGAAGATGCGGTATATGTGGGCGATTCGGATGTGGATCTTCAGACAGCCAAAAATTCGCAGATGGATTGTGTTGGAGTAAGCTGGGGATTCCGTGGACGAAAGTTCCTGGAGGAGAACGGCGCTACTTACATTATTGATAAGCCACAGCAATTGCTGGAGCTTTTGGAAAATGACTAAAATTTTCAAACCGGTAATAATTTTAAACAGAATGGCCACAATATCTTTGTAATGAAATTTTGAACTGGAAAGTGAGGAAAAATCATGAAAAAAGGTATTTTGACCATTTTTTTACTGGGAAGTATGATGCTGGTTTTTACCGGATGCGGCAACAAAAACAATAGTGCGACCGAAGGAACACAGTCGCCGGAGGCTACACAGTCAGCGTCGCCTACCGACATGCCAAAAGAGACCGACGCGGCACCGGATGACACTGATGACAACATGGCAGGAAATGCAGTCAAAGACGCTGCGGATGGTGCGGGAAATGCGGTCAAGGATGCTGTCGATGGGGTTGGAAATGCTGCGGATGATGTGATCGATGGCGCAGGAGATGCCGTAGATGATGTGACCGGTGACGACAATAATGCCGACAACGGACAGCAATGATAGTCTGCGGGGGTAATTTTATTGTAAATTGTATGTAAATGACAGGAATCGTCCTTTTTCATTTTGCTGGGAAAGGATGATTTTTTTTAATATGCCATTGTTTTGTACCAGGCTTTATGGTAAGATTAGCAAAGATTGTAAGAAAGAATCAGGAGGTTTCATATGGGCATTTTTGATGTATTAGTTGCCATTATTTTAGGTATTGTAGAAGGAATTACAGAATGGCTGCCGATCAGTAGTACAGGACACATGATTTTGGTAAATCAGTTTTTAGCATTCTCTGATCCGAATTTCCAGTCTATGTTTCTGGTTGTGGTTCAGCTGGGAGCGATCATGGCAGTTGTATTACTGTTCTGGAAGAAGATCTGGCCATTCAACTTTAAGTATAAACAGAACCGTCAGCCTTTTGTAAAAAAAGACATTATGCAATTGTGGTTTAAGATCCTTATCGCTACGATCCCGGCAGGGATTGTCGGTGTTTTGTTTGATGATATTATTGACGAGATGTTTTACAATTCCGTTGTTGTAGCGGGCGCATTGATCATTTATGGTATTCTGTTTATTATTGTGGAGAACTGGAACAAAGGTAAGCGTCCGGTGATCACATCCGTTGCAGAGATCGGTTACAACACCGCGATCATCATTGGTATCTTTCAGTTGTTGGCAGCGATCGTTCCGGGAACATCACGTTCCGGTGCTACCATCGTAGGAGCATTGCTGATCGGTGTTGCCAGAGGAACAGCGGCTGAATTTACATTTTACCTGGCGATCCCGGTTATGTTTGGAGCCAGCCTTCTTAAGATCTTGAAGAATGGTCTTGCATTTGGCGCGATGGGTTACGTTACCTTGATCGTAGGTATGCTGGTAGCCTTTATTGTTTCTTTGTTTGTCATCAAGTTCCTTTTGGGCTATATTCGCAAACATGATTTCAAGGCATTTGGCTATTATCGTATCGTATTAGGTATTATTGTCATCTTGTACTTTGTTATCAGTGGCAAACCGGTTGCCTGAGTTTCATACATAGACTACTGTGGCGGGAGATCAAAGTAGTTTAAAAGGCCGGTGTAGATGGCATAGGCAAAGCTGTATTGTTCGGTGGACAACAGCAAGGCATCTTCATAATTGGTTATATAAGCAAGTTCAATCAATACGGCGGGCATCGAAGTCCGCCGTATTACATATAAGGACGGGCGGACGAAGACTCCGTTATTTTTTGTGCCAAGACGTCGTACGATCGCATTTACAATGTCTTCGCCAAGATAGTAGGCTTCGCTGTCCTGACGATATACATAGGCCTCGGTACCATTGACATTGGGATTGGTGTTGGCATTTACATGGATGCTCAGAAAATAATCGGCGTTCCATGCTTCTGCCTGCTCTACGCGGCTGCGCAGACTGGAATTGGTGTCGTAGCCTAAGATGGTGTCAGGCGTACTTCGGGAGGTTGTTGCTTCAAAGCGGGGATCACTGTTCAGGATATTGTCAAGATAGGCTCCTACCATGTAGGTAATATCCTGTTCGCGCAGCCCAAATCCTTCTGCACCTGCATTGAAACCATAGGGGTTGTGACCCTGATCAATAAATATTCGAATTGCCATAGGTGGTTACACTCGTTTTTCTTTTATATTATGAAAGCGGGAAGAAGGGGGTGAGTCGTATGATGCGACTGGATAAATTTCTTTCTCATTATGCCGAAATGACGAGAAAAGAAGCGAAAGAAGCGATAAAAAAAGGACGCATCACGGTGGATGGACTGCGGGCCGGATCGCCGGAACAAAAGGTGGATGGCGAGCAGGACATCTGCCTGGATGGAAAGCCGCTGCAGGCAGAGATGTATTTGTATTATATGATGAATAAAAGAGCCGGTGTATTGTCGGCGACCAAAGATACAAGGGATGAAACGGTTCTTGATGATATTGCCAAAGAAGACCGGAGAGGACATGCACTATTTCCGGTAGGACGGCTCGATAAGGACACCGTGGGGCTGTTGATCCTCACCGACGACGGGGAACTGGCACATCAGTTATTGTCTCCGAGATACCATGTGGAAAAAACATATTATGCCAGGTATGAAGGAGAATTGGATCCGGAGGCAGCAGCACGCTTTTTGGAAGGGATTGACATTGGAGAACCACAAAAGACAAAGCCGGCGGTGTTGGAAGTGTTACCCGATCGACAGGTTTTTATTACAATATCCGAGGGAAAATATCATCAGGTAAAACGTATGATGGCAAGAGTGGGTGGCCATGTCACTTATTTGAAGCGGGTAAAGATGGCAGGGATCCCTCTGGATGAAGATCTGCCGGAAGGAAGTTACCGGCCGTTGACGGAGAGCGAGATCATGATGTTGAAGCAGGCTGTTAGAAAGGAATCATAGAGGATATGGCAAAGAAAAAGTATTATGCAGTAAAGGCAGGAAAAACTCCGGGGGTGTATGAAACATGGGATGCTTGTAAAGCACAGGTGCATGGGTTCCCCGGTGCGATCTATAAGAGTTTTCCGACGAAAAAAGAGGCGGAGGATTTTGTAAATGGTATGCAGAGTGATGCGGAGGAGCATGCAGTTTCACAGCCGGAGTCGGAAGTTATTGCGTATGTCGATGGCAGTTACAATCAGGGAACCGGGGAATACGGATATGGTGTCGTGTTCTTTTATCAGGATGAGGAACTTCATTATACCGGAAAAGGCAATGATCCGGAGATGGCTTCGATGAGAAATGTGGCAGGGGAGATCCTTGGCGCTACCTGTGCGATGGAAAAAGCGATCGAACAGGGAGCAAAGAGTATTACGATCTATCACGATTATCAGGGGATCGCATCGTGGCCATTGGGGGAATGGAAAGCAAATAAAAATGGAACCAAAGCATATAAAGAATACTTTGATTCCATCCAAAATGTTCTGGCGATCCGTTTTCAAAAAGTCAAAGGACATTCCGGAGATCAATGGAATGATCTCGCGGATGAACTTGCCAAAAGTGCTATCTTTTAAAATAATCACAAAAATACATCTGGGAATTTAAAGGCTGTTTGCCTCGCTGGTCCACCTTTTCATATCTTCCATCCGGAAGAAGAAGGTGGGCTTTTTTCGTATCCGCCAGCTGCATATCCAATATGTGTTTGATCTCGGCTTTTAAATCGTCTGCCTCTACCGGAAACAGGATCTCAATCCGTTTGTCCAGATTGCGGGGCATCCAGTCGGCACTACCCATGTAGAATTCTTCCATGCCATCATGATAGAAGTAAAAGATACGGGCGTGTTCTAAGAAAGTTCCCACGATCGAACGCACGCGGATGTGCTCACTAAGTCCCGGAATACCGGCTTTCAGACAACAGATTCCCCGCACGATCAGATCAATTTCAACGCCGGCTTCCGATGCGTCATACAAAGCATTGATAATATCCGCATCGCAAAGAGAATTCATCTTTGCAATGATCTTTGCCGGGCGGCCTTTTCTGGCATTTTCTGCTTCACGTCCGATCAGAGAAAGAAACTTGTCGCGAAGCCAGGTAGGTGCGAGGACCAGTTTGTTCCAGCCAAGCGGTTCGGAATAACCGGATAACATGTTAAATACAGCGGTCGCGTCCTCCCCATAGGATGATTTACAGGTAAACATTCCCATATCCGTGTATAATTTGGCGGTCGAATCATTGTAATTACCGGTGCCTAAATGGACATACCGGCGGATTCCATCGTCTTCCTTGCGAACGACGAGAGTGATCTTGCTGTGTGTTTTCAGACCGACTAATCCATATATGACATGACAGCCTGCCTTTTCCAGTTTTTTGGCCCAGACAATATTATTTTCTTCGTCAAACCGGGCTTTTAATTCCACCAGAACAGAAACCTGCTTGCCATTTTCGGCGGCTTGTGCAAGGGAGGCAATGATCGGAGAATGGCTGCTGACACGGTATAAAGTCTGTTTGATCGCTAAGACCTGTGGGTCGGAGGCGGCATTTTTTACAAAATTGACAACCGGATCAAAGGATTCGTACGGGTGGAAGAGCAAAATGTCTTTTTCACGGATCTGTTCAAAAAGATCTCGCTCAGGATCCAGCATCTTTGGATAGGCAGGAACATGAGGAGCATCCTTTAAATGATCAAAGCCATCCATACCATATACCTTCATTAAGAAAGTCAGATCGAGTGGACCGTTGATACGGTAAATTCCTTCTTCGGATATTTTCAGCTCTTTCCTGAGAATTTTTAACAGGCGTTTGTCAATGGAATCTTCAACTTCCAGACGGATGACCTCGCCCCACTGACGTTTTTTCAACTGTTTTTCGATCTCGACAAGAAGATCGGCGGCTTCATCTTCATCAATGGTTAAATCGGCATTTCTCATGACACGATATGGTGTGGCGCATAACACCTTATAGTTTAAAAATAATTTGTGGATATTTTTTTCAATGATCTGTTCGAGCGGGATGATCGTAATGCAGTCATCCTCATCTTTGGGAATTGTCACAATCCGGGGAAGAACCGATGGAACTTGCACAGTAGCAAAATCCAACGTGTCTTTTTTCTTTTTATCCTGTAAAAGAGCTCCGATATTCAGCGTTTTGTTGCGGATCAGCGGAAATGGACGGGAAGAGTCTACCGCCATAGGGGTCAGAACCGGAAAAATCTCCTGCAAAAAATACTGATCGACAAAGGCGGATTGTTCTTTCGTCAGTTTTTCGTGTTCCGTAACGATCTTGAGGCCTTCTTTTTTCAGGGTTGGCAGCAAGGAACGATTGTATGTGCTATATTGAAGAGCCATAAAGTCATGCGTTTTCTTTAAGATCGCCTCAATCTGTTCCGCTGCGGTCATGCCGGCAATGTCGCGCTTTGTGTAGCCGGCGTTGACCTGATCCTTCAGAGAGGCTACGCGGATCATGAAAAACTCATCGAGATTGGAAGCGGTAATGCTGAGAAATTTCAGGCGCTCCATTAACGGAATATGTTTATCTCTGGCTTCGGACAGGCAGCGCGCATTGAAGTCCAGCCAGCTTAATTCACGGTTGGTAAATCGGTCTTTTTTTTCCATAATGATTTCCTTTCTTAATATCTATCGGCCGCTGCGTTTTTGACGAAGTTCAGGACGGATCCCAAATACTTCCTCGAAAATATCAGCGCGGCTGTGAAACAATCCCTTTTCTAATGTAATGTCTGCCATCGTATCGGCAGTGATCTGTAATGTATCATCTTTTAAACTTATGGAAACATTCGGGATCTTATGACGATTGCTGGAATCCAATACATTTGCGATTGTTAAAATTGCATTTAACTTTATGATCGTCAAATATTCTTCGGTTGAAAATTCACTTTGAAACTGTTCGTAGGCAGGGAAAGATAAACTATTATAACGAACCATATTGGCAACCATCGATCGTTCTTTATGGGAGATCCCAATGATCTCGGTGGACATAATGATCTGGTAAGAACATTCTCTGCGTTGAACTTCACTGATATAAGAACCACAGCTATGAAGGATGACACCCAATTGCAATAGCAGCCGCTGGCGCTTTCCTAAACCGTGAAGCTTGCGGATCTTGTCAAAGATCTGGAGAGCCAGATTTGCCACAATATCGGTGTGCTGCCGGTCTACCATGTATTTGCCGGCAATGTAATGGGCAGAGGACAATATGTCGGTAATAAAATCGTGATTTAATACTACTTTTTTCTTCTTCTCCCCATAGTTTGCTGCAATTCCATCCAGAATATCGATCGGGGACAATACAACGTTGTTGCAGTTTGTCAAAGAGGCAATCTTTCTTACAAGCAGAAGGGTAGGCACGACGAAGCGGGCCTGCTCTTTTAAAAGATCCTTGATCAGTGTCTCTTTTACGAGTGCTTTTTGGGACAAAGTTCCCTCAAAGGAAGGATCGGTATCCTGGATGAGATAATACAAAGTTGGTATCATCTGACCAAATACTACGATGTGTTCAATGGCGAAATTTTTTAAATAGAGTTTGGTAAAGCTTACCAGGTTTTTTTCAATATACTCATCGATCAGGGCGGGGAAGTTGTAGGCTTCATTTTCCATGATGTGAAGTAATTGCTGGATCCTGGCGGAACCAAGATGAAGATTCTGTGTAGCTTTTAATTCGTGGTCAGCAAAAACAGACAGCTGCAGGCTGCCGGCATCGACATCCACAGCCAGCGTGGCTTTCTGAATGGTCTTTTCGAAATCTTTTTCTTTCAGAAATAATGCCTTATAGTACAGAAAACGTGTCTCGCTGTTACTTAAGACATCAGCATGAAATCCTGTTTGGATCTTTATCTGATCCAGAATAATGTAAAAATTGCTGGCTTCTTTTAAGTCAGAACTGACATATAAGCGGTAGTCACTGACCTGGAACTCGGACAGTATGCGCTTGAAATCCCGCAGTGACTGACAAAGATCACTTACACTTTGAAAGGATATTGTTCCTTTCGTATAAGTTTTGGCGCTAAGCGATAACTTTCGGCGAACATGAGATAGTGTTGTCAACTCCTTGCCCAGATGAAATTCATAGATTTTCATGGACAATTCACTGGCACCGATGTGGATCGCACCAAATGTTGATATTGCCATGTGATACTCCTTTCTTGAATATACATTCACGAACCCTTTTCCTACTTCTTATTTTACCGCGAAAGGGCAGAAAAAACCAGCGTGATTTTGTAATATCGAGGTAAAATCGGGATGTTGTTGACGCAAAATTGGGAAACCGTTATAATGGAGGAACACAAAGATTTTACTAGGAGGTTTTTACGTTGAAAACCAGTGATTTTTATTATGATCTGCCAAAGGAACTGATCGCACAGGATCCGCTGGAGGATAGAAGTTCTTCGAGGCTGATGGTATTGCATCGGAAGTCTGGTGTTATAGAACATAAGGTGTTTAAAGATATTGTTGATTACTTACGGCCGGGAGATTGTCTGGTGCGCAACAACACAAAGGTAATCCCGGCAAGATTGTATGGAGTGCGCGAGGATACCGGTGCTGCGATTGAGCTGCTCCTTTTGAAGCGCCGTGAAAATGACATCTGGGAGACGCTCGTGAAACCGGGCAAGAAGTGCCGCGAGGGTGCCAGATTGGTTTTTGGTGACGATCATCTGCATGGAGAGATCATTGAGGTGCTGCCGGATGGCAACCGGTTGATCCAGTTTCATTACGAGGGGATTTTTGAGGAAATTCTGGACGAACTGGGACAGATGCCACTGCCACCATATATTACGCACCGGCTTCAGGACAAAAACCGCTATCAGACTGTATATGCAAAATATGAGGGTTCTGCGGCTGCACCGACTGCCGGTCTTCACTTTACAGAAGAATTATTTCAGCAGTTAGAGGACAAGGGTGTGGAAGTGGCCAATGTGACGTTGCATGTGGGACTTGGCACGTTTCGTCCGGTAAAGGTCGAGGATGTGACACAGCATCATATGCACTCGGAATTTTACCATGTAGAGGCAGAAGAAGCGGAGAAGATCAATCGTGCCAGAGCTGCCGGAGGACGTATTGTCTGCGTGGGAACGACCAGCTGCCGGACGATCGAATCTGCTACGGATGAAGAAGGCATCCTACAGCCGGGACAGGGAGATACCGAGATCTTTATTTATCCGGGATACCGGTTCAAGATGATGGATGTGTTGATCACGAACTTTCATTTGCCAGAGTCTACCTTGTTGATGTTAGTTTCTGCATTAGCCGGAAAAGAACAGGTGATGAAAGCATATGAAGAAGCTGTAAAAGAACGGTATCGTTTTTTCTCTTTTGGAGATGCTATGATTATTTTAGATGACTGAGTTTTTGGAGGTCTGCTATGGAAAAGGTATTATTTGTCTACAATCCAAACGCAGGAAAAGGAGCTTTGCGCGGCAAATTGTCACAGGTGATCGATCTGATGATGGAGGCGCAATTTGACGTTACCATTTACGCTACAAGAAAAGCGAAAGATGCCTCGGATATTGTTGAAAAGAAGGGGGCAGCATATGACCGTGTGATCTGCTCCGGAGGGGATGGAACCCTGCATGAGGTTGTGTATGGATTGATGCAGATTCCGGTAGATAAGCGCCCAAAATGCGGATATATCCCTACCGGAACGGTCAATGATTTTGCCAATGGGATCAAGCTGCCAAAAAGGATCCTGCCGGCAGCACAAGTGGCGGTGGGTACGCAGTGTGCGCCTTATGATCTGGGGGATCTGAACGGCGAATATTTTACCTATGTAGCAGCCTTTGGAGCATTTACTTCCGTTTCTTACGAGACACCACAGCCGATCAAAAACCTTCTTGGCAAACCGGCTTACCTTTTGGAGGGAGTTATCAAACTGAATACATTAAAAAGTATTCCGGTGGAAGTGACAGTCGATGGAGAAACCTGGAAAGAAGACTGCATATTGGGAATGGTTACGAATGCCAGGACGGTGGGCGGAATGAATTTATACCGCCGCATGAAAATAGCACTGGATGATGGCTATTTTGACGGTATTTTCATGAGAACTCCGAGAAACCCCTTTGAGTTAAATCTGGTTTTAGACTTCTTTCTGACAGGAAGAGCCAATTCCCAGATGAGGATCATTCATGGCCGTTCCATTACAATTAAAAGTAATGAGAAGATTGCCTATACGCTGGATGGTGAGAGCGGAGGCATGCAAAAAAAAGCGGTGATCACCAATCATCATCAGGCGATCACCTACTTCCATGGATAGTATTTTTAATCTCTCGTTACAATCGTATAGTTATTCTGTGATAAAAGACGCTTGGCAGTAAGAGCGTCTTTTTCTGTGTATAATTCCAGATGCAGGACGCCGTCTGTGAATTCACGGTTATGTACAATACCGATATTTTTGATGCTGATCCCATTGACCGAAAGAACAGTAGCCACGGTTGCAATGGCACCGGCGCGGTCATCGATATTAACAAAAAGCTCATAAGAACGCGCGATCACACTGCTTTTTTTGGATGGGATCGAATTGCGGTAAGTTCCGGCTTCTTCAAATTTGTCGTAAACTAAAGGTCCCTTTTCTTCCCGGATGATCGCCTGAAAATCCTGCAATTGCTTTTGAAAATAGGTTAAAAAATAATCGATACTTTCTTTATTTGCCATGCAGATGTCCTGCCACATAGCAGGAGAAGACGAAGCGATGCGGGTAATATCTTTGAATCCGCCGGCGGCAAAGGATTTCATGTTTTGCTCATCATTGTCATTTTCGCGCACCATGTTTACCAGCGTGACGGCAATGATATGAGGGACGTGGCTGATCGCGGCTGTGATGCGGTCGTGTTCTTCACAGGACAGGATCACGCAATTGGCTCCGGTGATCGTCACCAGTTCTTTTAAGAGATCGATGTCTTTGGCACTGTTTTCCGGTCCCGGAGTGAGCAGATAATACGCATTTTCAAGCAGTGTATCGGTCGAATTTTCATAGCCGGTTTTTTCAGAGCCAGCCATAGGATGTCCGCCGATAAACTGGGAGGCAAGTCCTGCTTTGGCAGCTGCTTCACAGATCGTTCCTTTGACACTTCCCACGTCAGTGATGATACAGTCTTTTTTTACAATTTTTTTCAGCAGAGGAAGGTAATCTGCATTTTTGATCACAGGAGCGCAGAGGAAAATAATGTCACTGTTGGAAAAAGAATCATCAATGTCATATACAATGTGATCAATGACACCATCCTGCTGACCCTGATCTAAATGAGGGTTTACCCGTCTGGTATATACGGTCACGGAAATATCCAGTCCGTGTTTTTTTAAAGCTCTGGCAATCGAACCGCCGATCAGTCCAAAGCCGATAAATCCCAGTTCTAAATGTTTCATAGGAATATCTCCATTCTGTAAAATCTTGCTTGCCTTAGTGTAACACTTATTTTGTTTAATTACAAATTATATGTTACAATTGATATGGAAATTATATAAATGGAGGGAAAAGGATGAGTGTATTAAAAGGCTTACAGCCGCAAAGCGTATTTTATTATTTTGAACAGATCTGTGATATACCGCATGGATCCGGTAATACCAAAGCAATCAGTGATTATTGTGTGGAATTTGCCCGGGCAAGAAATCTGACATATATACAGGATGAGAAAAACAATGTTACGATCTTTAAAGATGCCAGCGAGGACAGTGTTTCGAAGGAGCCGGTGATCCTGCAGGGGCATCTGGATATGGTATGTGAATCGGAGGATCCTTCGTTTGACTTTACCAAGCAGGGATTAGAACTTGAGTTAAATCAAGATATAATTACAGCAAAAAACACAACGTTAGGCGGTGATGATGGAATTGCGGTGGCATATGCACTGGCGATCCTGGATGATGATACGCTGTCACATCCGCCGCTGGAAGTCGTTTTTACCGTAGACGAAGAGATCGGAATGCTGGGAGCGGTAGATTATGACGCTTCTGCGTTGAAAGGCAGACGTATGCTGAACATCGATTCGGAAGAAGAGGGCTATCTTTTAGTCAGTTGTGCCGGGGGAACGACAGTCAATGGTCGACTGGAACTACAAAGACAACCGGTTCGCGGCGCCGGCATTACGATCACCGTAGAGGGACTTTTAGGAGGACATTCCGGTGTTGAGATTGATAAGGGGCGTGCAAATGCCGATGTGGTGCTGGGAAAATTGCTTTCCGGACTTTTGGGTGTTTCCTCCTATGCGTTGTCGGAGATTTCCGGTGGCACAAAGAAAAATGCAATTCCTAAGATGGCAACGGCACAGATCGTATTGCCCAATGAGGATCGGTGTGAGAACATCGTTTCGTGGATCTATGATTTTGAAAAGCTTCAAAAAGAGAAGTTTGCAACAACCGATCCGGGACTTTGCATCACCGTTCGCACGGAGGAAGAATGCAGCCGGGAGAGCTTTTCAGAAGCTGACACGGTAAGAATTGTGGGAGTATTGTCGCATACGCCATCCGGCGTTCGCTCGATGAGTCAGGATATTGACGGACTGGTAGAGACGTCTTCGAATCTTGGGATTGTTAAATCAGAATTAAACACGGTGGATGTTGTGACGTCCGTGCGAAGCAGCGTAGAAACAGAAAAACAAAAGCTGACGGATCAGATCGCCGCGGTGATCACGGATCAGGGTGGTACAGTGAAGATCGACGGTGTGTATCCGGCGTGGGAATACAAAAAAGATTCTCCGTTGCGGAAAACTATGGTGTCTACTTTTGTAGAACAATATGGCAGAGAACCGGTCGTCCAATCGATTCATGCCGGTGTCGAATGTGGACTGTTCAGTGAAAAGATACCGGGTCTGGATTGTGTGTCGTTTGGCCCGGATATGAAAGATATCCATACAATCGATGAATCGATGGATGTAAAAAGTGTAGCACGTACCTGGGAGTATCTGCTGCGCGTATTGGAGCAGTTAGCAAAAGAGCAGTAGCAGTGAGGGACGAAAGGGGAAAGAAAATGCAGAGTGGAAATGGATGGGATCTGTTGGAACAGATTGATGTTTCGGACTCTTCTCTATATCCGGTCGACAGAAGCCCGGAACGGGGAGAAAATTTCTGCTGCACGGCGAAGAGTGAGGTACAGGTTACGGATGCACAGGGCGAGGTTAAAGAATTTGCGCCGACTCTGTATCAAAGTAGTATGAACCCGGATTACAAGGAGATCAAGACGATGAAGATCGAAGTGAAAAAAAAGGAAGAGAAAACCTATGTGGAATTCTCTTCCCGGTATTTTCATGAAACGGTAGAAGCGGCAGATCAAACCTTTCAAGTGCTTCCGTGGAAAGCAAAAATTGAAAAAGCAGATTGCCTGCACTGTTGTAATTGTGGACGCTGTGGATGGTGATTACAATTCGGAGTATCCGAAACCATTTACAATCGCGTCTACTTTTTCTTTGTTTTTGCAGTGAGGACATTCTTCCGGACTGAATGTCTGATAGTCGCTCAGATCATTGGCACCAAATATGTGATGTACTGTCTGTCCGTGGATTTCTTCGGCTGCGCTGAAAATAGCGGAAATACCCTGAATGATACCGCCATAGTAGCTGATGCATTCCAGACAGCGTGCGATCGTGCCGCCGGTGGTAGCAGATGCCAAAAGAAGAAGAATGTTTTTGCCGCGTACCATAGGCTGTAAATTGTCGCGGAAGATGATCTGTCCGTTGCTGTCAAACTCTGGCGTGATCACGTACATGGTCTCGTGAGAGTTCAACGACATAATACCATTGCGGGTCAATTCTTCTGCCAGACAGGAACCGATGATCTCGCAGCCATCCATACAGATGATCGTGTCGATCGGGGTGCTGTACTGATAGTCGCGCGCGAGTGCTCTGGCAACTTCCATCGCTTCGGAATGCCGCACTTTCAATGTGGTCATATCCATGTAATAGTTGATGTGGGAATGACTGGTAGCAAAATGTCCCGGAACCACTTTCAGATTGATCTTTTTGTGCTTCGAGGATGGGATTTTGTATTCACGATCTAATAACATAATATATCTCCTTTCACTCATAAAAATTCTTTTGTCTATTTTAACACATTTTTCCGTATTTCACTATCTTTTTTTGTGAAATTCAGCATAAAGATATGTGGGAATTCCATTGCATTTTTTTCGTTATCCCATTATAATTAAGTGATAAGTCTGCAAAAGGAGAGGATGACGATGGAAGAGAAGAAAGTTCCTGGTCGAATTGAAGATTTTGATACCGGTGAGTTGTCCACAGCTTGGATCCCACCGAATTTTACAGATCCTGACGTGTTGTTTGAGATATTGAAAACAGCAGTATTGCAGTATCATCCGTCAAGTGATCTTGATATTATTACCAAGGCCTATGAGCTGGCAAAAGATGCTCATAAGGATCAGAAGAGAAAGTCCGGTGAACCGTATTTGATCCATCCGGTTTGTGTTGCGATCATTCTGGCACAGTTGGAGATGGATAAGGAGACGATCGTCGGTGGTCTTCTGCATGATGTCATTGAGGACACGCATTACAGTTATGAAGATCTGTCTACGATGTTCAGTGATGAGATTGCTGCGCTGGTAGATGGTGTTACCAAACTGACACAGATCAATTATTCCGCAGATAAGGTGGAACTTCAGGCTGAAAACTTGCGTAAGATGTTTCTTGCTATGGCAAAGGACATCCGCGTTATTATTATTAAATTAGCAGACCGGTTACATAATATGCGTACGTTGGAATTTATGAAGCCGGAAAAACAAAAAGAAAAGTCCAGAGAGACGATGGATATTTATGCTCCGATTGCAGATCGACTTGGTATTTCGAAAGTGAAGGTTGAGCTGGATGATCTTTCCTTCCAGTATTTAGAGCCGGAGGCATATAAAGAACTCAGCGAGCGCTTCAATGCCATCAAAGATTCCAAAGAGAATTTTGTAAAAGACATTATGGAAGAAGTGGACAAAAAACTGTCTGAGAATAAAGTCAAAGCAACGATCGATGGCCGTGTGAAGCATTTATTCAGTATTTACCGCAAAATGGTCAATCAGCACAAGACGCTGGATCAGATCTACGATCTGTTTGCAATCCGCATCATTGTGGATACGGATCAGGAATGTTATGCGGCACTGGGTATTATTCATGAGATGTACAAGCCGATCCCTGGTCGTTTCAAAGATTATATTGCGATGCCAAAGCCGAACAATTACCAGTCCCTGCATACGACATTGATCGGACCGAATGGACAGCCATTTGAAATCCAGATCCGCACATATGAGATGCACCGTACGGCAGAATATGGTATTGCGGCACACTGGAAGTACAAGGAGACCGGTGGCAGTCAGGCATCGACGACACAGAGTGAAGAAGAGAAGATGACATGGTTACGGCGGATCCTCGAATGGCAGCATGACATGGATGATAACAAAGAATTTTTGAATGTTATCAAGAGTGATCTGGATCTTTTCTCGGATCGTATTTACTGCTTCACGCCACAGGGAGATGTGAAGAACCTTCCGGCGGGATCCAATCCGATCGATTTTGCGTATGCTGTGCATACTGCTGTCGGCAATAAGATGGTGGGAGCCAGAGTCAATGGCAATATCGTAAAGCTTGATTATGAGATCCAAAATGGTGACCGCATCGAGATCATCACAAGCCAGAACAGTAAGGGACCAAGCAGAGACTGGCTGAGCATGGTAAAGAGTTCCCAGGCGAAGAATAAGATCAACCAGTGGTTCCGCAACGAATTTAAAGAAGATAATATTATCAAAGGAAAAGAACTTTTGCATACGTATTGCAAAAATAAAGGAATTGATCTTTCTCCTTTGTTGAAAAAAGAATTTACCGATGCCTGCCTTCGCAAATATGGTTTTCGTGACTGGGAATCTGTTTGTGCAGCGATCGGACACGGTGGCCTGAAAGAAGGCCAGGTTGTCAATAAGTTACAGGACGTTTATGAGAAAAAACATAAGCGGATGGTTCGTGAGCAGCAGATCCACGACCTGATGGAGGCAAAAGAAAACAAAGATGCATCCAATAGTCCGGCAGTTGTGGATAATGTACCGAAACACAGTCAGAGTGGTATTATTGTAGAGGGATTGAATGACCTTGCCGTTCGATTCTCCAAATGCTGCAATCCGGTACCGGGAGATGAAATCGTTGGATTTGTTACCCGTGGGCGTGGCCTGTCGATCCACCGCACGGACTGTGTCAATATGATCCATCTGCCTTCTGATGAGAAAAACCGGCTGATCGAGGCAGAGTGGAGTGTAGAAGCGAAAAATGAACAGTCCACATATCCGGTTGAGATCGTGGTATATTGTTACAACCGAAGTGGCGTGTTGTTGGATGTATCCAGGATCTTTACGGAGAACAAGATCGATGTGAAATCGATGAATGTCAGAACGACAAAGCAGGACAGAGCCAGTCTTACGATCGGTTTTGAGACGCATGGAGTGGAAGAACTCGATCGTCTGATCGCGAAACTGAAAACGGTTGAGAGTGTAACCGATATTGAACGTAGTGCCAATGGTTGATGAATGGAGATCGATATGAGTGTAGAGATGATCGCACTGACTGTAGGGCCGGTGCAGACGAATTGTTATATTTTACATCAGGAGAAGAGTCCTTCGTGTATTGTGATCGATCCGGGAGAAGAACCGGGTAAAATTGCCGATTACATCACAAAGAATGGATGGCGCAACGAGGCGGTTCTTCTGACACACGGACATTTTGACCACATTACGGGAGTTTCCCGGCTGCTTTCCATGGCAGGAGGCAAGGTGTATGCGTATTGTGAAGAAGAGAATCTGCTGTTGGATCCACAGCTGAATGCCAGCGTTGTGATGGGATATGAAGTGGCAGTCCAGCCGGATGTTTTACTCAAAGATCATCAGCGTTTTTCCGTAGCTGACATGGACTTTGAGGTGATCCATACACCAGGGCATACCAAAGGAAGCTGCTGCTTCTATATGGAAGAAGAGAAGATGTTATTCAGCGGTGACACGGTGTTTATGGAATCCGTCGGACGTACGGATCTGCCGACTGGCAATGGGATGGCGATCATTGACTCATTGCGGAGTAAAGTGCTCACACTACCGTCGGATGTAAGGATCTATCCGGGACATGGACCGGAGACAAGTGTTGCTTATGAGATGGCAAATAATCCTTATGCATAAAGGAATTTGATATGATACAATTTGAAATTAAAAAAAGACCCGGCAAGCCCGGCGAATTTTCCTATGACCTCAAAGCACTGGCGCTGGATTTTTATCCGGCGAAAGAATGTCAGGTGCTGGAACGTGAGGACTGGTCAGAGGAAAAAGGATACCCGCTGAGCTGTACGATGGATGGCGAAGAGATCCTATCGGTCACACTGCCGGAAGGTTACAACAAAAATACAGTAAAAGCTGCGGTTTATGATGTGTTCAAAAAAAAGACCGGAAGGGGTCTTGTATGGGGAATCCTCACCGGGATCCGTCCGGCCAAGATTCCGTTGCGGCTGATCTGGAAAGGGTATTCAAGAGAACAGATTGAAGCAGTTTTGAGGGATGAATATAAGCTCCCGGAAAATAAAATACAGCTGGCGGTGGATGTGGCGCAAAAGGAGTCATTGCTTACCGATTCCATATCACATCAGAATGGATATAATCTTTATATTGGTATTCCGTTTTGCCCGTCCATCTGTCAGTACTGCTCTTTTTCATCATATCCGTATGAAAAATACAAAAAGGTCGCATGGAATTATTTGGACGCACTGGAGAAAGAGATTTTATATGCGGCAGAGCAGTTTCCGGATCAGGAACTGCATACGATCTATGTGGGCGGCGGTACGCCGACTTCGTTGGATGAAGAACAATTGCAGCGATTGATGGATATGATCACCGAACATCTGCCGGTGCAGGATGCATTGGAATTTACCGTTGAAGCGGGGCGCCCGGATAGTATTTCGCGCAAAAAACTGGAGATCATGAAAGCAGCAGGAGTTACCCGAATATCCATCAATCCACAGACGATGAAGCAGAAGACGCTGGATCTGCTGGGAAGAAAACATACGGTAGCGCAGGTAAAAGAAGCATTTGCGATGGCTCGTGCGGTAGGATTCGACAACATCAATATGGATCTGATCGTGGGTTTGGAAGGAGAAGATGAGGTCGATTTTCTGAATACGATGAATCAGGTAATGGATATGGATCCGGACAGTGTTACTGTTCATACGCTCGTTGTGAAGCGTGCATCCCGCATGCGCAGAGAACAGCTCGAGCAGGGGATGGATATCCGGCCGGAAGATTCGATCATTCCGATTCTGCAAAATAATAGCAGAGAATACTTGCAGGAACATGGGTATTTCCCTTATTATATGTATCGACAGAAGAATAAAGCGGGAACTTCGAGAAATACCAATCAGGAAAATGTGGCATATGCCAAACCGGGCAAAGAATGTCTGTACAACATTTTCATCATGGAAGAATTGGAGACGATCGTTGCGCTTGGCAGCGGTGGCTCGACCAAGCAGGTATTTCCGGGAGAAGAACGGATGGAGCGCATTGAAAATGTAAAAGGCGTGACCGAATATATTGACCGCATTGATGAAATGATTCAAAGAAAAAAAGATGCCTTTTCCACTGAGAAATAGGCAATAGAGGAGGATTTTAAATCATGGCACTGAAAAAGAAACCAACCACTGGCATGAAAGATATTTTGCCAAAGGAAATGGAGATACGAGATTATGTGATCAGCCAGATCAAAGAGACATACAAAACATTTGGATTTCAGTCAATTGAGACCCCTTGCGTAGAGCACATTGAAAACCTGAACAGCAAGCAGGGTGGAGAAAATGAAAAACTGATCTTCAAGATTTTGAAAAGAGGACAGAAGCTGAATCTGGAGACTGCCGAGACGGAGGCAGATCTGGTGGACAGCGGACTTCGTTATGATCTTACGGTTCCTTTGTCAAGATATTATTCAAACAATGCCAATGAGCTGCCATCCCCATTCAAAGCATTGCAGATGGGAAATGTCTGGCGTGCAGATCGTCCGCAGCGAGGACGGTTTCGTCAGTTTATGCAGTGTGACATTGATATTTTGGGAGAGCCTACTTATCTGGCAGAGATCGAGCTGATCTTAGCTACGACAACACTGCTTGGCAAACTGGATTTTAAAAACTTTACCATTCGTATCAATAACCGTAAGATTTTGAAGGGCATGGCAAAATATTGTGGATTCCCGGAAGAATCCTATGATGATGTATTTATCATTCTGGACAAGATGGACAAGATTGAGATGTCCGGTGTTGAAGCAGAGCTTCTGGAAGCCGGATATGCAGCTGAGTCGGTTGCAAAATGCAAGCAGTTATTTGAGACGGTAACCAATGACATTGAAGGTGTCCGTTACATGAAAGAGACGTTGGGTGACTGCCTGGAAGAAGGCGTGGCAGAAGATCTGGAGACGATCATTTCTACCGTTGAATCTGTAAAATCAGCAGATTTCAGAATTGCCTTTGATCCTACACTGGTTCGTGGTATGTCTTATTATACCGGTCCGATCTTTGAGATCGCTATGGACGAGTTTGGCGGTTCGGTAGGTGGCGGTGGACGCTACGACGAGATGATCGGCAAGTTTACCGGCAATGACACTTGCGCCTGTGGATTTTCCATTGGATTTGAGCGTATTGTTATGTTATTGCTGGAGAGAGATTATCAGGTGCCATCAGCGGCTACGAAGAAAGCATACCTGATCGATAAAAAAGCATCCAAAGAATTGATGCAGGAAGTGATCGAGAAAGCGAAAGCAGAAAGAGAACAGGGCGTTCAGGTAAATATTAGCATTATGAAGAAAAACAAAAAGTTCCAGAAGGAACAGTTGAATGCAGAAGGCTATACCGATATTACAGAGTTTTTTGCAGATTAAAGGAGGAAAAGAACATGGCAGAGTCAATGAGAGGTTTGAAGCGCACATGCCGTTGCGCAGAACTTTCCATGGAGAATGAAGGCCAGACTGTCACCGTGATGGGCTGGGTTCAGAAAAGCAGAAATAAGGGAGGAATTGTCTTTGTTGACCTAAGAGACCGTTCCGGTATCATTCAGTTGATCTTTGAAGAGAGCGGAGTTGGCGCAGAAGGGTTTGAAAAAGCGACAAAACTGCGCAGCGAGTTTGTTGTAGCAGTGACTGGAAAGGTAACGAAGCGTTCCGGTGCGGTCAATGAAAATCTGAAAACCGGAGATATTGAGATCATGGCAGAGGACATTCGCATTTTGTCCGAGTCGGAGACTCCTCCATTTCCAATTGAAGAAAATTCCAAGACGAAAGATGAAGTTCGTTTAAAATATCGTTATCTGGATCTTCGCCGTCCGGATCTTCAGAAAAATCTTATTTTAAGAAGTAAGGTAGCAACTCTGACCAGACAGTTCTTGTCAGAGGAAGGTTTTTTGGAGATTGAAACACCAATCCTCAACAAAAGCACGCCGGAAGGCGCCCGCGATTATCTGGTGCCAAGCCGCGTACATCCGGGCAGTTTTTACGCTTTGCCACAGAGTCCACAGCTGTTCAAACAGTTGCTGATGTGCTCTGGTTATGATCGTTATTTCCAGATCGCAAAATGTTTTCGTGACGAGGATCTTCGTGCAGATCGTCAGCCGGAATTTACGCAGATCGATATGGAATTGTCATTTGTTGATGTGGATGATGTGATCGATGTCAATGAGCGTCTGCTGCAGAAGATGTTCCAGCTGATCGGGGTAGAGGTTTCTCTGCCAATTCCTAGAATGACATGGCAGGAAGCGATGGATCGTTTTGGTTCCGATAAGCCGGACACACGCTTTGGCATGGAACTTCAGGATGTTACCGAAGTAGTAAAAGGCTGTGGCTTTGGCGTATTTACCGGAGCTATTGAAAACGGCGGTTCCGTACGCGGTATCAATGCCAAAGGCCAGGGAGCGATGCCTCGTAAAAAGATTGATAAACTGGTTGATTTTGCCAAAGATTTTGGTGCCAAAGGCCTTGCTTATATTTGTATCAACGAGGATGGCAGCCTGAAATCTTCCTTTGCAAAATTTATGACAGAAGAAGAGATGAATGCACTGGTTGCAGCAATGCAGGGTGAACCGGGAGACTTACTGTTGTTTGCAGCCGATAAAAATAAAGTCGTATGGGATGTTCTTGGAAATCTTCGTCTGGAATTGGCTCGTCAGATGGAACTGCTTGACAAAAATGTGTACAATTTCCTATGGGTTACCGAATTCCCATTGTTAGAGTACAATGAGGATCTGGGAAGATACCAGGCGATGCACCATCCATTTACCATGCCGATGGAAGAGGATCTGCAGTATCTGGATTCAGATCCGGGTCGTGTTCGTGCACAGGCATATGACATCGTATTAAATGGTACCGAGATTGGTGGCGGATCGATCCGTATCCATCAGAACGATATTCAGGAAAAGATGTTCGAAGCATTAGGATTCACAAAAGAATCCGCATACGAGCAGTTTGGATTCCTCTTAGATGCTTTCAAGTATGGAGTACCACCTCACGCAGGTCTGGCTTATGGCCTGGATCGACTGGTCATGCTTATGGCAAAAGAAGACAGTATCCGTGAAGTAATTGCATTCCCGAAAGTAAAAGATGCTTCCTGTCTCATGACCAATGCGCCTAGTGCGGTAGATCCTGTTCAGTTGGAAGAACTGGGTATTGGCATCACAGAGACAGAAGAAACTGAGGATGCACAGGAACAGTAGTGACAACCAGACAAATCGCATGAGGTTTCTATGAAAAAAGAAGGTTATTACTCATCTGGTCAATTTGCAAAAATGGCGCACATTTCGGTTCGAACTGTGCGCTATTATGATAAAATGAACCTGTTAAAGCCGTCCTTTCTTACCGAGAGCGGGGCAAGGTTTTATACCGATCACGACCTGGTGCGTCTGCAGCAGATCATGCTTTTTAAGTATCTTGGCTTTTCGCTGGAGGACATCAAAGAGCTGACTGTAGATGAAACAGATTATGAATTTATGGCCAATTCGCTCGATATCCAGAGAAAACTGGTACAGGATAAGATTGAGCAGCTGCAGATGGTGGAACAGGCGATCGGGGATACGACAGAACAGATCCGGCAGAAGAAAAATGTGGATTGGAGCCGGATGCTGGACCTGATCCATATGACCGGCATGGAAAATACATTAAAATCTCAATATCAGAATTCAACCAATATTTCCGCAAGGATCCGGCTTCATCATCTGTATTCGGCGAATAAACAGGGGTGGTTTCCGTGGATCTTTTCCCAGTGTGACCTCCGGCCCGGTATGCGGATCCTCGAAGTTGGCTGTGGAAATGGCAGACTCTGGCTGGAAAATCTGGCAAACGTACCGGAGAATGTGAGCGTTGTTCTTTCGGACATTTCGCGCGGCATGGTACGAGAGATCGGCCGTGATCCAAGATTTCATAACGATGACCGTTTTTTGTGCCAGGCATTTGCTGCTGAGAAGATTCCGTTTGCGGATGAGAGCTTTGATCTTGTGATCGCCAACCATATGCTGTTTTATTGCGATGAAATCCCGACGGTATTGGCCGAGATCCGCCGTGTGTTGAAAACAGAAGGCGTCTTTCTGTGCAGTACCTACGGAGAAAACCATATGAAGGAGATCACAGATCTGGTGCAGCAGTTTGATTCCCGCATTGTATTATCCGGAGAAAATCTTTATCAGAGATTTGGCAGGGAGAATGGAGAGGCCTGGCTGAAAAATGATTTTCGGCAGATTACGTGGAGATCGTATGAAGATTCGCTTATGGTGGATAAGCCCGAACCACTGGTAGAATACATCATTTCCTGCCATGGAAATCAGAATCAGTATATCATGGAAAAATACCATCGGTTTAGTTCGTTTGTTGCGGAAAAAGTGGCAAAAGGATTCCATATTTCAAAAGATGCTGGAATTTTTTTAGCAAAAAATAAAAAAAGTACTTGAAGGTGACCTAGCGTCACCTTTTATAATGGAGAAAAATAAATGAGAAAAGGAGATTATCATGAAGGGAATTATTTTAGCCGGTGGATCCGGTACGCGTTTGTATCCGCTGACAAAGGTAACGAGCAAACAGTTACTGCCAATCTATGACAAGCCGATGATCTATTATCCGATGTCGGTATTGATGAACGCAGGAATCCGGGATATTCTGATCATATCGACCCCGATGGATACACCACGGTTTGAGGAACTTTTGGGAGACGGTCATCAATTTGGTGTCAATCTGTCCTATGAGGTACAGCCGAGTCCGGATGGACTGGCACAGGCTTTTATCATCGGAGAAGACTTTATTGGCGATGATGCCGTAGCGATGGTTCTGGGAGACAATATTTTTGCAGGGCATGGGCTGAATAAACGCCTGCGCGCGGCAGCAGAAAATGCAGAATTGGGAAAAGGAGCAACCGTTTTTGGATATTATGTAGATGATCCGGAACGATTTGGAATTGTAGAGTTTGATGAGCATGGAAAAGCAATTTCGATTGAAGAAAAACCGGAACAGCCAAAGAGCAATTACTGTGTGACCGGATTGTATTTTTATGATAACAATGTGGTTAAATATGCAAAAGAATTAAAGCCGTCTAAGCGGGGAGAACTGGAGATCACCGACCTGAACCGGATCTATCTGGAGCAGGGAAATCTTCATGTAGAACTGCTGGGACAGGGATTTACCTGGCTGGACACCGGCACACATGAAAGTCTGGTAGATGCCACGAACTTTGTGAAAACTGTAGAGACACATCAGCATCGCAAGATCGCATGTCTTGAGGAGATTGCTTATCTGAAAGGCTGGATCTCAAAAGAAGAGGTTATGAAGATTTACGAAGAAGTGAAGAAAAATCAGTATGGCCAGTATTTGCTGGATGTTGTGAATGGAAAATATGTGGAGGGAACGTATTGATGAAAAAGACGATCATTGTTACCGGAGGAGCCGGTTTTATTGGAAGTAACTTTGTATTTTATATGTTAAAAAAATATCCGGAGTACCGCATTGTATGTCTGGATTGTCTGACTTACGCCGGCAATCTTTCTACGTTGCAGCCGGTTATGGATAATCCAAATTTCCGATTTGTAAAAGAAAGTATTACAGATCGCGAGAAAGTGTACCAGTTATTTGAGGAAGAACATCCGGATATGGTAGTAAATTTTGCAGCAGAGAGCCATGTGGATCGTTCGATTGAGAATCCACAGGTCTTCCTGGAAACGAATATCATGGGAACTGCGGTGTTGATGGATGCCTGCCGCAAGTATGGTATTGAACGCTATCATCAGGTGTCTACCGATGAGGTATACGGAGACCTTCCGCTGGATCGCCCGGATCTGTTCTTTACGGAGGAGACACCGATCCACACATCCAGTCCATATTCATCCAGTAAAGCATCGGCAGACCTTCTGGTACTGGCATATCACAGAACCTATGGACTTCCTGTTTCGATCACCCGCTGCTCAAACAACTATGGGCCATATCATTTTCCAGAGAAACTGATTCCTTTGATGATCGCGAATGCGTTGAACGACAAACCGCTTCCGGTATATGGAAAAGGCGAAAATGTGCGTGACTGGCTGTATGTAGAAGATCACTGTAAAGC
>CAKREC010000019.1 GCA_934316925.1 uncultured Eubacterium sp. | reverse complement strand
ATTCGGTTCTATCTGACAGACAGGATATTTCTCCCAAAGATGTGTTTGATGGTGCAAAAGCGGGAGATACTTATTGCAAAACCGTTGTGGATCGCTTTGGCACATATCTGGGACGGGCGCTTAGCAATGTTGCCCATGTGATAGATCCGGAAGCATTTGTGATCGGTGGCGGCATATCGGCAGCAGGACAGATCATACTGGATGTTGTGCAAAAGCATTATGTGGATAACGCGATGTATGCGCTGAAAGAGACCGAATTCCGCCTGGCGGAACTTGGAAATGATGCCGGTATTTATGGTACTGTGCATATGGTGCTGTTTCGTTAGACAATGAGATCATATAGAGCAGGAGATTTTGAATTTTATGATTATAAAAGAGCAGGAAATGCTGAAAGAGCATACGACATTTCGCATTGGAGGACCCGCTGATTTTTATCTGATCCCGGAATCAGCAGAACAGGTACAGGAGGCGATCGCGTTCGCCGGTAAAAAAGGCTTACCTTATTATGTGATTGGAAAAGGGAGCAATATACTGTTTGGCGATAAAGGATTTCGCGGTGTTGTGATTGAAATTGGAAAAGGCATGGCAGCGATTGAGAATAAAGGGGATGGCATCGTAGTTGCCGGTGCCGGTATTTCCATGAGTGCGATGGCGGTGAAGCTGGCGGAGTGGAACCTGACCGGATTTGAATTTGCCGGAGGCATCCCGGGAGCGCTGGGAGGCGGTATTGCGATGAATGCCGGAGCCTATGGTGGAGAGATCAAGGATTGCATTCAGTCTGCGGTTGTATTGACCAGAGAAGGGAAGATCATCACCAAAAGACTGGAAGAACTGGAACTGGGGTATCGCAGCAGTTCGATCCTGCGTGACGAACAGATCGTTCTGCAGGGAACCTTTCAGTTTGCCGCGGGAGAAAAAGAAAAAATTCAAAATGAGATGCGCGAGTTAAATGCAAGACGGAGAGATAAACAGCCGTTGGAGTTTCCAAGTGCCGGAAGTACATTCAAACGGCCGGAAGGATACTTTGCCGGTAAATTGATTCAGGATGCCGGACTTGCCGGCTACCGTGTGGGTGATGCGATGGTATCTGACAAACATTGCGGGTTTGTTGTGAATTGCGGCAATGCGACTGCGGCAGAGGTAAAGCAGCTGATCGAACAGGTTCAGGAAAAAGTACAGACAGAATTTGATGTCCTGCTGGAGCCGGAAGTACGGCTGGTAGGAGAGTTTTAACAGATAGAAAGGAAGACCGACATGAGATTTGTTATCGTCACAGGAATGAGTGGAGCCGGAAGAAGCTCGGCAATGCGCGTATTAGAGGATGATGGCTTTTTTTGTGTAGATAATCTTCCAATCTCCATGCTGCCCGGATTTATGAAATTGACGAAAGAATCCAGTGGACAGATTCAGAAAGTAGCGCTGGGGCTGGATATCCGGGTCGGAAACCGTCCATTGCAGGAGGCTGCCGGGGTTCTGACACAGCTTCAAAAAGAAGGATATGAATTTGAAATTCTATATATGGAAGCTTCTACACCGGTTTTAGTAAAGCGGTATAAAGAAACCAGGCGCATGCACCCGCTGTCCCATGGGGGAAGAATGGATGCAGCGATTGAAAAAGAACGGGAACTGTTAGCACAGCTAAAGGATCAGGCGGATTATATTATTGATACCACGACGCTGTTGACAAGGGAATTGAAACAGGAACTGGATCGTATTTTTCTGGAAGATGAGAAATTCAGCAATTTTTATCTTACGTTTGTATCGTTTGGATTCAAATATGGGATCCCGACCGATGCCGATCTGGTTTTTGACGTGCGTTTTTTACCAAACCCGTTTTATGTGGACGAATTAAAACCGCTTACCGGGGAAGAAGAAGCGGTCTATGATTATGTGATGAAATCGGAAAAAGCAACCGTTTTCTTAGATAAATTAAAAGACATGCTGGATTTTCTGATCCCGAATTATGTGGCAGAGGGTAAGACGCAGCTGGTCATTGCGATTGGCTGTACCGGGGGCAAACATCGAAGTGTGACGTTGACCAACGCGATTTATAAAGAGTTTGCATCCAGTGAATACGGATGTAAAAAAGAACATAGAGATATAGAGAAGGATCGGTTATAAGCATATGTCATTTGCAAGAAAAGTAAAGGAAGAACTGTTGGATCAGACAGGAAAGACAAAGCACTGTCAGGTGGCGGAACTGGCGGCAATATTTGCTTTCTGTGGGCAGATCATTATGGAAGAAGACGGCAACTATGTTGTTCGAATTACGACAGAGAACTTGACAGTTTTTAAAAAATGCTATATGTTAGTGAAGAAAGCCTTTCGGATCGTACCTGAGATTTCTGTTCGGGGGCATCTATATAGTATGTATCTTGTAGATGACGAGGATGCTCTGGCGTTTATGAAAGGTATTTGTGTGATGGATGGTGCCATATTGGTTCCGGAGCAGTTGGTGAGACGGCTCTGTTGTCAGAGAAGTTTTCTCAGAGGATTGTTTTTAGCGACCGGATCGATCACAGATCCCAATAGTGGATATCATCTGGAACTGAACATAGGAAAAAAAAGCTGCGCAGAACAAGTGCAAAAGATGCTGGCTGTTTTTGATCTGGATGCCAAACTCATAGAGCGGAAGAAAAATTTTGTTGTATATTTGAAAGATGGGTCTGCGATCGTGGACTTTTTGAATATAATCGGAGCTCATGTGGCTCTTATGGAATTTGAGAACATACGTATTTTAAAAGATATGCGGAATTCGATCAACCGTAAAGTCAACTGTGAGACAGCAAACATAAAGAAGACGGTATCGGCAGCATCCCGACAGGTAGAGGATATTCAATATATTCATGATACCGTGGGCTTTGGCAATTTATCTGCAAACCTTGTGCAGATTGCTCAGCTGCGGCTGGAGCACCCGGAGGTTACATTGAAAGAACTTGGGGAGATGCTGGAGCCGCCAATTGGAAAGTCAGGGGTAAATCATCGACTGCGGCGCCTTAGCGAATTAGCGGATGATTTGCGCAGACAAGATGGAGGAAAAGATGAGTAAAAGAAGTATTGATGTTCAAGTTGATGAAGATGGAGCAAGGATGATCGCGATGCTGGTTCAGATCGCCAGCCGCTTTCAGAGCGAGATCAACATTAGTCAGGACAACAAGACGGTGAATGCTAAAAGTATTATGGGCATGATGACGCTGGGACTCAATCCGGGACAGCAGTTGGAAGTTTCTGCTGACGGAGATGACGCAGAAAAAGCGTTGGATACCATGGAACAGTATTTAGCTGGAGCAAACTAGAAAAGACAGATGCTACATAGCCACATGAGTCAGTTGACCCTGATTTATGTGGCCTTTTCGCTATATAGACAAACAATTAGAAATGGGGATACCTATGAATTTTACACACCTTCATGTGCATACAGAATATAGCTTGCTGGATGGGTCCAGTAAGATCCATGAGATCGTAAATCAGGCAAAAGAGCTGGGGATGGATAGTCTTGCCATAACAGACCACGGTGTCATGTACGGCGTGATCGACTTTTATCGTGCTTGTCATAGTGCGGGGATCAAGCCGATCATTGGCTGCGAAGTGTATGTTGCTCCGGGATCACGCTTTGACCGTGAAAACGGTGGTGACAATGACAGCCGTTATCATCATCTGGTACTGTTAGCAGAGAATGACCAGGGATACAGCAATCTGATGAAGATCGTATCGCGCGGATTTACCGAAGGATTTTACTATAAACCGCGAGTAGACTATGAAGTGCTGCAGCAGTATCATGAGGGCGTGATCGCGCTCAGTGCCTGTCTTGCGGGTATTGTTCCTACTTTTTTGCGGCGCGGGTTGTATGAGGAAGCCAAACAAGAAGCATTGCGGCTCGAAGATATATTTGGAAAAGGAAATTTTTTTCTGGAACTGCAGGATCATGGAATTCCGGATCAGCGCACCGTCAATCAGGGGCTTTTGCGATTACATAAAGAACTGGGGATCGATCTGGTGGCGACAAACGATGTGCATTATACCTTTGCATCGGATGCCAAGGCGCATGATATTTTACTTTGTATTCAGACGGGCAAAAAGGTGTCCGATGAAAACCGTATGCGCTACGAGGGTGGTCAGTATTATCTGAAATCACCCGAAGAAATGGCAGAACTTTTTCCATATGCGCTGGAAGCACTGGAAAATACCCACAAGATTGCAGAACGCTGTCAGGTTGAGATTGAATTCGGAAAATACAAAGTGCCGCACTTTGATGTGCCGGAGGGATATACGGCGGAATCCTATCTGCGGGAACTTTGCGAGACGGGGCTGGAAAAACGCTACGGGGATAAGGCCGATGAGTTGAAGGAACGGCTGAACTATGAGCTGGATACTATTTCCTCGATGGGATTTGTGGATTATTTCCTTATTGTATGGGATTTTATTAAATATGCAAAGGATCATAATATTCCGGTTGGACCGGGACGTGGCTCGGCAGCAGGAAGTCTGGTTGCGTATTCATTAAATATTACAGATTTGATCGATCCGATCCGATACAATCTTTTGTTTGAGCGTTTTTTGAATCCGGAGCGAGTTACCATGCCGGATATTGATGTGGACTTTTGTTATGAGCACCGGCAGGATGTCATTGACTATGTGACCAGAAAATATGGCGCCAAACATGTGGTGCAGATCGTTACCTTTGGAACGATGGCAGCGCGTATGGTTATCCGCGATGTCGGACGCGTTCTTGATCTGCCGTATGCCTACGTGGATTCTGTCGCGAAGGCGATCCCGATGGAGCTGGGGATTACGATTCCGAAAGCACTGGAAATGAATCCGGAACTTAAAAAGCTGTATGAAAGTGATGAGCAGGCGAAAAATCTTCTGGATATGTCCATGCGTCTGGAGGGACTGCCAAGACATACTTCGATCCATGCGGCGGGGGTTGTGATCAGTCCGAAGGAAGTGGATGAGTTTGTTCCATTATCAAGGGCTGCCGACGGAAATATCACGACACAGTACACGATGACTACTCTGGAAGAGCTTGGTCTTCTGAAAATGGACTTTCTGGGACTTAGAACCTTGACAGTGATCCAGGATGCGATCGATGGCAAATTTGATGTGCATGATATTGATTACGAGGATCCGGCTGTGTACGACATGATCAGCGATGGTCAGACAGAAGGTGTTTTTCAGCTGGAAAGTGCGGGCATGAAAAACTTTATGAAAGAATTGAAACCGCAGTGCATGGAGGACATTATCGCCGGGATTTCTTTGTATCGACCGGGACCAATGGATTTTATCCCGCGTTATATCCAGGGCAAAAATGATCAGGAACATATCCAGTATCTCTGCCCGGAACTGGAACCGATCCTGGCACCAACATACGGATGTATTGTGTATCAGGAGCAGGTTATGCAGATCGTACGTGATCTGGCGGGCTACAGCTATGGACGAAGTGACCTGGTACGCCGTGCGATGTCCAAGAAAAAAGCATCCGTTATGGAGAAGGAAAAAAACAATTTTATATATGGAAATGAAGAAGAAGGCGTTGAGGGATGTATCAAGCGTGGTATTCCGGAGGACGTTGCAAGACAGATCTACGATGAAATGACGGATTTTGCAAAGTACGCCTTTAACAAATCGCATGCGGCAGCATATGCCGTTGTGTCCTATCAGACGGCATACTTAAAATGCCACTATCCGGTCGAATTTATGGCAGCACTTATGACTTCCTTTATGGAGCATACCGGAAAGATCACCGAGTACATCATGAACTGCCGGAAGCTTGGCATTGAGATCCTGCCACCGGATATTAATGAAGGGGAGTACCGTTTCACACCGGATGGCAAGAATATCCGTTATGGACTGGCTGCGATCAAAGGAGTTGGACGCAGTGTGATCGATGAGATCGTGGCAGAGCGTGAGCGCGTTGGAGCCTTTGCTTCCTTGAAAGATTTCTGCAGCCGTTTGTCTGGTGGCAAGGCAGTCAATAAGCGTACACTGGAGAGTTTTATCAAGGCTGGCGCGATGGACAGTCTGCCGGGAACGCGTAAACAGAAAATGATCGTTTACGATAAGGTTTTGGATGGCGTGAACAAAGAGCGGAAAAATACATTGACCGGTCAGATGTCATTATTTGATTTTGCTGAGCCGGAAGAACAAGCATCTTTTGAGATGACGCTGCCGGATGTCGGTGAATTTTCCAAAGAAGAGATCCTTACTTATGAAAAAGAGGTTCTTGGTGTGTATATCAGTGGACATCCTCTGGAGGAATATGTGGATATGCTGAACCGCCATATTACCAGAAATACAGCGGATTTTGCATTGGAACAGGGCGAAAGTTTTCCAAAAGTAAAAGATGGAGAGCGGGTTGTCATTGGTGGTATGATCACGGCAAAGACGGTTAAGACGACGCGGTCACAGAGCCTGATGGCGTTTATTACGGTAGAAGATCTGTATGGAACGGTAGAGGTCATTGTGTTCCCAAGAGATTATGAAAAATTCCGTGGGATGCTGGAAGAAGACCGCAAAGTGTTTATTCAGGGAAGAGCTACGGTAGAAGAGGATAAACCGGCTAAGCTGATCTGCTCGCAGATGATTCCTTTCGATGAAATGCCAAAGTCACTGTGGATCCAGATGTCAGACCGGCAGGAGTATCAGGAAAAAGAAAGTGAACTGCTCCGGACCGTAACACAATTTGATGGCAGCGATGAGGTGTATATCTATCTTTCAAAGGACCGGGCAAAGAAGAAACTGGCAAACCGGTATTTGACGAAAGTATGCCCGGAATTGCTGGAAAAATTATATCGGCAGTTTGGCGAAGAGAATGTCAAGGTCGTGGAAAAGACGGTTGAAAAAAGCCTGCAATCATAGTAAAATATTTTCTATGAGAAAAGGTTATGTTTGTCTTATAAAAATTGTGGTTGAGACAAGAAAAAAAGATATGGGAGGATGGCAGCATGTCAGATAAAGTAAAGACAATCGGCGTATTAACAAGTGGTGGAGACGCTCCTGGTATGAACGCAGCGATCCGTGCGGTAGTTCGTGCCGGACTGGACAGTGGTTTGAAGGTAAAAGGAATTTACCGTGGATATGCCGGTCTTTTGGAAGAAGATATTATGGATATGGAGACAATGAGCGTCAGCGATATTGTACAGCGCGGCGGCACGATCTTATATACATCCCGGTGTAAGCGCATGATGACACCGGAAGGACAGCAGCAGGCAGCAGATGTATGCCGTAAGCATGGCATTGATGGTATTGTTGTTATTGGTGGTGACGGTTCATTCCGTGGCGCACAGAAGCTGTCCGCTCTTGGTATCAATACGATCGGTGTTCCGGGAACAATTGATCTGGATATCGCCTGCACAGAGTATACGATCGGATTCGATACTGCCTGCAACACGGCGATGGAAGCAATCGATAAAGTTCGTGATACATCCGCATCCCATGAACGCTGCAGTATTATTGAGGTTATGGGACGTACGGCAGGACATATTGCGCTGTGGTGTGGTATATCCAATGGTTCTGAATATGTGCTGGTTCCGGAGAGAAGTGACAGTCAGGCAGAAGCCGAGATCATTGAGAAGATCCGTTCCAAACGCCGGATCGGCAAGAAACATCATATCATTGTAAATGCAGAAGGAATTGGGCATTCTCATGAGATGGCAAAGCGGATCGAAGAAGCTACGGGCATTGAAACACGTGCTACCGTTCTTGGTCATATGCAGCGTGGAGGCAATCCTACCTGTCGTGACCGTGTGTATGCTTCTGCGATGGGAGCAAGAGCAGTTGATCTGTTGATCGAAGGCAAGACCAACCGGGTCGTTGCATACCGCAATGGACATTTTACGGATTATGATATTGATAAGGCATTGTCCATGACCAAAGATATTGATAAACATTTGTACAGCATGACGAAGAGATTATCGAGATAGCGATGACATTAAAACAATTAGAATATGTCACGACAGTGGCTGAGATCGGAACGATCACGGAGGCAGCCGAGCGGTTGTTCATTTCACAGCCGAGTCTGACCAATGCGATCCATGAACTGGAAAAAGAAATGAATATTGTGATCTTCAATCGGTCGAACAAAGGGATCACGCTCTCGAAAGAGGGCGAGGATTTTCTGGGATATGCAAGACAGGTACTGGAACAGACGGCGATCTTAGAAGAACGGTATAAAACCGGCGCTGGTGGCAAGAAGCAGTTCTGTGTATCGACACAGCATTATTCCTTTGCCGTCAATGCATTTGTTGATCTGATCCATGAATATGGACAGGATGAGTATGATTTCAGCCTCCGCGAGACGCAGACATATGAGATCATTGAAGATGTTGCCAGACTCCGAAGTGAGATCGGAATTTTGTTTATGGATGAGTTCAATGAGAAAGTACTGACGAAGATCTTGCGATCTCATGAACTTACCTTTTGTGAGTTGTTTACGGCAAAACCGCATGTGTTTGTAAGCCGGCGGCATCCACTGGCAGGCAAGCGTGTGATCACAAACGAGGAACTTGAAGAGTATCCGTACTTGTCATTTGAGCAGGGAGAACACAATTCATTTTATTTTTCCGAAGAGATCTTTTCGATGTCACAGCGCAAAAAAAATATACGCGTGCGTGACCGGGCCAGCCTGTTCAACTTGCTGATCGGTCTGAATGGTTACACCGTGTGCAGTGGTATCATCGATGAAGAACTGAATGGAAAAGATATTGTGGCAGTACCGCTTGCCGAACACCGGGACATGAAGATTGGCTATATCGTCCACAAAAAAGGCAAGATGAGTCAGCTTGGAGAGAGTTATTTAAACGCCATAAAGAAATATTCTGGTTTATAAGAAAAATAGAAGATACGTTGTCTATAGCATGAAGCTATGGATAGCGTATTTTTTTTGAATCAAATCATTCAAAAAAGTAAAATAAAATAACACATAATAGCAAGTTTTTATAGGCAGTACATACAAAATATGGTAAAATAATCGTATATATAAGGATCGGATAACAAATTTATAAAAAAGTGAATAAAGAAACAGGTAGGTGATAGATTGAGAAAATTACGCTGGATTTTACTTACAGTCTTCATGCTTTTATGTATAATATCACCGGCTGGTATTACATACGCCAAAAGTAAGGCAGAACTTGTGGCATCATCGGCAACGACTGATGCGGACAAGGCATCGGTGAATATTGATCTAAAAGGGAATACCGGAGTTTGGGGACTTAAGTTTAAGGTAGGATATGACCATTCGGCATTAAAGCTGACATCCGCACAAAACGGCAAAGTTTTTTCTGACAGTGATGTGACGATGCCGGATACCTTGGATAAAGAGGAATACGTGTTTTTGGCAAGTTCAAATCAGCTTAAGAACATAGAAACGAGTGACATCGTCTTGACGCTCAGTTTCAAAACGGTAGATTATGCACCAGAGGGGACATATCCCATTCAGGTGACATTGATCCAGGCGGTTGATGTGAAAGGAAAGATCGTGGATATGGATGCCGAAGATGGTGCTGTGACGGTATTCTATGATACAAAAGATGACGATATTGTATTTGACAAAACAAAAAATGAGGGAATTAAGATCCCGTTAGGATCCAAAACAAAAGTAAAAAAGATTGAAGTTAATCAAAAGAAAATCGATCAAAACGATTATTCGATCGATACCGATGGAAATGTGGTGATTTCTCCGGATTATTTAAAAAATTTAAAAGACGGAAAATATCGCATAACGATTGAGACAAAAAAGAAAAAAGTTAAAAAAGACTTTTATGTAAAAACCGATGGAAACAAGAAAGGAAAGGAGGAAAGCAATAACGAAAAGGCAGGAGAAGATAACCAACCAAACCAAAAGGGAACCAGTAGTTCAGCAGGACATAAATATGGCATTTGGATCGGAGCATTCATACTAGCAGTGTTTCTGATCGGGGGTATATTGATTGTCCGTATACGAAAAAAGAAGAGGAGTGAATAGATGAAGAGGAGAATACTAGTCCTGTTTTTAGCAGTGGCAATGATGGTGTCTACGATACAACCAACCAACATTTTTGCAAAGACCAGTGGCAATCTGTATGGCGATGTAAATGGTGATGGAGACATCGACTTAAGGGATTTATTAACACTGAAAAAATATCTTTCAGAAGAAAAAACAGACAAGATCGTATTAAAAAATGCAGATTTAAATGCGGATCAGAAAGTCGACCTGAAAGATTTTCTTGTGCTGAAAAAATATTTTGCAGAGTGGGATGTTGAATTGGGAGGAAAGCTGCTGACGGTGTCTTTCTATGACGGAGACCGTCTGATCGACACACTGCCGGCAGAAAAGGATTTCCCGTTGGGAGAACTTCCTTCCCAGGAAAAGGCCAATAAGGACAACGCAGTCTTGGTAGGATATTATACCGATAAGGATTGTACCGAGCCGTTTTATTCCGAAGATGCCGTTACTGACAACATAAATGTTTATGCAAAATATCAGGAAATGGGCAGCAAAGAAGAATTAAACATTACTTCTTTTGCCCAGATGGATCAGAATCCGGATCTTACATTCCAAATTAAGAAAGTGTCAGGGGATGTGCCGGCAGCAGAGGCGGCAACGCTTGTTGTGAAAGATGGTTCGGATAATGTAGAACTGAAAATAGAAGAAGCAGACGAAACCGGCATATATACAGTCAGCGCACCGGAAGGATTTAACGAAGGATGCTCTTATGAATTAAATCTTGCGGATGGCTGGGTATTTGACGGAAAAGAAGAAACCATACGCACCGCCTCATTCTCAATCGCTATGAAGGAAGTTGAGAATCTTGAAATGAATGAGGACATCGTTTACATTCAGGATACCGATGAGATAACCTATTCGGTGGATGGACAGGATTATGATGTACTTACTTCTGATCAGATAAATGAAAGAGGCGGAAGTTTCGATTACGAAGATGCTTCCAAACTCAAAAAAGAGGATATTATATGCCTTTATGTTGGCGTAAAACCTACAGAAAGAAATGCGGATGAGGGTTCAGAATTGCTGGATCCGGCAGTGTACGTTAAAGTAAAATCCATCGATGAAAATCAGGTAAACTTTGCACCACTGGATGAGAAAGATCAGGCCAAAATATATGACATGCCGGACAACTTCCCATTAACCGTACAGGAATTGCCGACGGCTGAAACCGGCACCGTTCGTTTTGACGAGCTGGATCTGGATATGTACGCAAACATGATGGGCGATGATGGAACCTATGAACATGCAGTAACCTCCATCGGGGTTGGCGACTTTGTCACATTGTATGTATCAACGGATGAGATCAAATCCGGCAACGATGTTTACTACGGAGAGATTACCGCTTACGACAAAGACACGGGATCCATTACCTATAAGAAAGTTACGAAAGATGAAATTGAAGATAGCATGGATCTTTATTCCAATATCTCGCTTTCCGGCAGTGACATTATCAGTGACAAAGAATGTGACCAGTTAGAAGACGTTTTGGAAAATCAGTTAGAGCAGAGTGACTTTGCGGAGCAGGCAGCAGATGCACTTGGCGATATGGTGACAAAGACGGATGATTTTAAAGACAGTGTAAGCGTTCAGAATATTGATATAACAGATGAAGCCGGCAACAAACTTTCCCGGAAACAGCTTAGAAAGATGAATCTGGGCAAAAGTCTGGAACTGTCGGATGATGTAAAACTGACCGTAGAAGTGATCAATAAAGGCAGTCAGCTTCATTTCAACAATGGAATCCAGCTTGCAGTCGGGGTGGAAGCCGAGTTTGAAGCAGAAGTAGATGATGGCTCGGTAAAGATTGACCTTTCAGCAACATTTGTGGAAGAGTGCGAATTGGTGCCAAGAATTAAGGGCAGCGTTGTTACCAAAGAGATCTTGTTTATTCCAATCCCGATTGGTGTCAGTGTAAACACCACGATGGACATCAAGAACTTTACCGCATTCTCCTTTACGGCCAATATATATACAGTAAAAGAAGAAGATAAGAGTGCTTGGGAAAAAGTAAAAGAGATTGCCAATGATCCGGCAGAAGCCGTGGGACTTTCCAATTTACCGGCCGGACTCAAATCCGGACTGAACTCGGTCAAAGACGTCATGGATAAAATTGAAGAAGTTCAGGCAAAGATCGAACAGGCCAATGACACGGCAGAACAGATCAAAGGCTACAAAGAGGATCTGGATGCTCTTTGGAAAGTAATGGAAGAAAACGGAACCGACCATGAGCAATGGAATGAAATGTGCAAGACACTTGGAAAAACCAACGTGGCAGGCGACATTTTAGATGCGATGGACTTAAGCACGGAGACCGGTCTCAGTACCGAATTCCTTGACAGCATGCAGGCTCTCATGGACAAGTATTCCGAAACATTACAGAAAGAAACCGACTGGGTAACACTGATAAACAAAGAAATCTGCTCGACCGAGGTATGTTACTTTGGTGTTGTGATCGGAACACAGGTAAATTTTGTTGTTCGAACAGATATGAATATAGCCATTGGTTCCAATTTGGAATATGAAGTCGGAAAACGATACAGCTTTTGGTTCAAGGTAGGTTTGTTTACTCCATCGGCAGGTTCTTCTACCATGGATCTGATGGACGAGCGTTTTGACTTCCAGTTTTACGTAATGGGTAAACTGGGGGTAAAAGCAGGTGTCCGGGCAAAACTGTACGCAGGTATCGGCAGCGGCAAGTTTGCATCGGTAGGTATTGCGGCAGAACTTGGACCGTATGTTAAGCTGTACGGATTCTTTATATATGAATATTCAAAATACCGACCGGCAAATACCGCCAATACGGTAAGTAAGGAACGTATGGAAGGCGCCTTAAGTATTGAATTCGGTCTGTACTTTATGATGAGTTTTGAGGCAAATGCCATTGGAAGCCTGTTTGAATACAGCAATGATTTTGTAGACAAAGAAATTCCACTGCTCAAAGCCGGGCGGAATGTGTTCTATTACAACACGGCGTATGAGCCGAGCGATGATGAAACGATCGTTGTGAGAGATGAGGACGGTGACCGGACGAACGGCATTACGATGGATGTGCCAAAGAGTGTACTGGCACTGAAATATGTGGAACTCAACACGGGAGATCAGGGAGTAGAATCCCCTGCCGCTTCAGACTTTAATATCCGGTTTACAAACCGAAACTTCAGCGTGGATTACAAAACAGGAAAAATCCATGTTAATGTTCCTGAAAATACCCGTTATATGGCAGGAGAAATGACGATCACCTATTTACGCAATAAGGTTGCATTCAGTCATTATGATATGACGGTCACAGTTCCTGTAGTATGGACCAACCTTACGACAGAGGAATTAAAGGAATACTATACAGCCTCCGTTCGTGTAGGTAATGACAAGGATGGTTATAAGACGGTATGGAACAAAAAAGTTTTAAAGAATGAAGAGTTTGATCTTCCAACTGAAGAAGAGTTAAAGGACATTCTCAATTGGAACGATTACAAGTATACGTTAACAAAAGGTTATGATGGTCAGAAAACAGAACAGGTAACTCTTGTTGACAATACGACGTATGACTATTATGTGGATTACAAAACTTATCCGATCACGGTGACGGGGATCGAAAATGCAAATGGAACCACAAGAAGTCAGACATTCTATGCAAAATACGGGGAAACATTTGATTTCTCTGAGTTGGAATCCACCGGTTCGAACCGACAGTCAGCATATAATAAATTTGCAGGGGTTACAACAACAGCAACGATCACCGTAAACGGAAAGCAGGAAGTGATCGATCTGACACAGCCGATCAATAATAAGATTGCAGAGGCATTGAACAATGGTGTGACGGCAAAAGCAAATTATGTAGATGACAGCACCACGGCGACCTTTGTATTTAATGGAATTGATGTAGAAAATGCTGTAGTCAAAGTGAAAAGAGGAACCACTCCGGATTACGATTACTTAAAAGTGGCTGAGGAGAATAACACAGACATTATTGGAATCACACCGGAGGTAGACAAGATATCGTCGCCAACAACCTATTACGTTGAATGTAAGAATGTGGTCAAGAAACTGGTAACAATTACCTTTGATACCAACGGCGGCAATACCATAGACCCAATAACAAGAAAGGAAACAACAATTCTTCCAACCATGGAAACACCGGTTAAAAGAGGTTATGTTTTTGATGGCTGGTGTACCGATGCAGAGTGTGAAAAACCATTTACCTCCAACAAAGTGCCAACCGAGGACATAACGCTTTATGCAAAATGGAAACCGGCTGTATACACCATTACCTTTAATGTAAACGGTGGAAATGAGTTGGAGAATAATAAAAAGAAAGTAACCTACAAAGAAGCCTATGGAGAAATTCCTACACTTGTAAGAGACGGCTACGCTTTCTTAGGCTGGTACATGGAAGAAGAAGGTGGAGAACGAGTTACGGCAGAAGATGAAGTTTTGATCACATCAAATGTAACTTTATATGCTCATTGGAGAAAATTGAAAGCGATCCCAAGAGACACCTTTACCTTTACAAACCGCTCATATTATTACGATTCGGGTATACAGCGTATCGCCGATTACAGCTTTAATCTGCCGGGAGAGGAAGACCTGAACGAAGGAAAGACCTTTGAGGAAGATGGATTTACGATCCGGTATAAGTCTCAGAGTAAGGACGAATATGAAGAGGGAATTCCATCCGATATCGGCGTTTATGATGTTGTGATCTCGCGTCCGGCAGATCAGTATTATCTGAAGTTTGAACAGTTATACGAAAGTGTTCTGATCATAAAACCATATGATCTGAATGGTTCCTATTACAATGTTTATGTAGACTGCCGGGATTCGGTAGGTGGTTCGCAGAAATTGAACAATACCGTGTCATGGGCAAATGGATCAACAACCTCATTCTCCATTGAAATGGATACTAAAACAAGATCCGGATCAACGACCAATTATGCTACCTATCCAACCCAGATATACATGGAATCAAGTGGCAGAATGGTGGGACAGCATGTATGGGTTACAACAAGAGTAACAGATATTACCGGAAATGTGAAATCCATTAAGGACAGATATAAAGAATATTGGGCAAACAAGTTAAACTACACATGGGGACTTGGCAGTTATCCGGTGGTAGATTACTCTGCCGGCAACTATGAGGTGACAGAAAGTGGAATCATAAAGATTCGATTTAACACATATGGAAATTCCGGTAAAGTATCGAATCTGAGTTATGCAACATCCGCAGATGGCAGCAATGACTCTTGTGTAACCGTAGAGGATAACATCTTTACGATTGATGGAAGCAAACTGACAGAGGACAACCACAGGATCAATGTTTATGCAAAATACGGCAGTTCGGGTTATATACAAGTAGGCCGGTTTACCGTAAGCCATGTGGAAGAATAAAGGAACAGGATTAAGGGATGAAACAGAAGGAGGTTTTGCCTATGAAAATTTCAAAAAGATCGGGTGTATGCAGACTGCTTGCCATGTTTTGTGCAGTAGTGGTTCTTACTGTTTCTGCTCTTGCTGATACAACGGTATTGGCAGGGGCGGAAACAAAGGAAGGTACCTTGTCGGTATCATCCAAAACCGTAGAAAGAGGCGACAAATTTTACATAACGGTAGATTTAAAGAATAATCCGGGAATCTGGGGAATGAAATTCCGGATCGGTTATGATCACTCTGCTTTGACGTTGACTTCCGTACAAAACGGCAACGTATTTGGTGATGAAGATGTGTCGTGGTCAACGGATTTAAACAAAGAAGAATCTGTGTATCTGGCATATCTCAACACCCTGCAAAACAACACAGCAAATGGTACGGTTTTGAAACTGGAGTTTACCGTTTCGAATACGGCGGAGTTTAAACCTTATATTATCTCTCTTAAAATTGACCAGGCAATCAATGTGAAAGAAGAAGATATTGCAGTGCAGGCAAATGACGGTGCAGTATCCGTTGTTAAGTGCATCCACGTAAATGACACAAAATGGTCAAGTGATGCCAACACTCACTGGCACAACTGTGTGTATGCGGACTGCAAGGAAAAGATTTTAAAAACCGTAGAAAAACATCGTGTGGTAAATGTAGCTGCAGTTGAGGCCACCTGTGAAAAAAGTGGTCTTACCAGCGGTAAGAAATGTTCCGTATGTGGTTATGTGATCCAAAAACAGGAAGTCATAAACGCGAAAGGTCACACACCTGTTGTACTTGCAGCAGTAAAGGCTACGACCCAAAGAAGTGGATTGACTAAGGGAAAGAAATGTTCGGTATGCGGAAAAATCTTAGTGGCTCAGAAAACGATTCCAAAGATCGCATACAAAATGAAAAAGCCAGCCACCACGAGCAAAAAAGTAAAGATGTATCAGAAAAAAAGCAAATCGTCAAAAGTGATCAAGACGATAAAAAAAGGCAAAAAGATCACGATACTGGATATGAAAAAAGGTTGGTACCTCGTAAAATATAGTGGCAAAGTGGGATACGTTCCGTCATCGTCCGTAGTCTGGACCGGAAAAGTAAAGACCGGAGAAGGAAGCCTGAGACTTCGTGCAGGAGAAGGAAAGAAATATAAGATCATCAATACATATCCAAAAGGAACCAAAGTAAAGGTAATTGGAAACAATATAAAAGGCTGGTACAAAGTGCGTATCAAGAAACAGGAAGGCTATATGGCTTCGCAATATATTGCGTAAAGCTATGTTATCGTACTAATTGTCAAAAATCAGCTAAGAAAGGATGTATGATGTAATATATTTATAAAACATCGTATCAGGAAAATATGATTATTAACATAACGACAGGATTATTTATAATATTGTTTTTTGCAATATCGGTCTGTGTATACATTTACAGAACATTCAGACCAGAACAACGTTGTTCAAGATATTATGTTGTTGTAAGCTTTGTGTTTTACACTCTTGTTTTGGCGAAAGTGGTTCTTTTCCCGATTTATATATTTGATAAGGCACAGATTCCAATGATGTATGAGGGTGCAGAGAACTATATTCGGTTTTATCAGTTTGTTCCGTTTGCATCAATAAGAAATTATTTTTCTTCAGGAACAATCATTCAATTAGCTGGAAATATTGTATTATTATTCCCACTGATTATATTTTGGGATATTTTTACCAAAGGGAAGAAAAAAATATCGTTTTTAACGATAGTGGGAGTATGTACGTCTGTATTGATTGAATTGTATCAGCTGCTGACGAATTATCTGACTGGTTTTCCAGGACATGTAGCAGATATTGATGATTTAATGTTGAATTCACTGGGAGTAGTTCTTGCAGCGGGAGTAATTGCAATTGCAAGGAAGAAAAATGTAGATCGAACATTTATTGCCAGATTATTGTGGGTTAAAAAAGATTAGTCCTCCCCCATTTTGGACAAAAAAATAAGGATTCCGGACGGAGCCTTGTTCACGCAGTGAACACCCGGCTCCCGTAAGGAATCCTTATTTTTATTCTTCTGCTTCGGAGTTTAACGTAACATAATCTCTTGACTCTTCTTCGTCTTCATCAAACAGATCATTATCAAAATCGTCATCGTATTCTTCGAGATAATCTTTCATGAGAACATTTTTCACAAAATATAGTATTCCACCTACGGCAGCAACGACAGCGGCCAGAACAAGGAGAAATTTCAGAGCTTTTTTCATATCCTTCATCCTTTCTATTATGCGATTTAGTATATCCTGTAAAAGGAATTTATATCCATATTTTAAGGGAATCGATAACAAAAGTAAAGGTTTTTGTCTAAAGTAACGGAAAATAATTGAATAAATCGGCATAATTAGGCGATTTTTTGATTGAGATAGAATTGTAATGGGTGTATAATCAAAAAAGAAACAAATTATTAACACGAAATTGTATCGGGAGGAATTGTATTATGATTCAGACTAAGATTACGGCACCATTGGCAAAAAGCAGCGCAAAGGATACTGTAAAAGCCACCGCTACAAATACATCATCAGTTGAGACAGCAAAGACAGCGGAGAAGAAAGAAACCAAATCAACTGCAAAACCGGCAGAGAAGAAAGAGACAAAGCCGGCTGCAAAAAAGGCTGCAAAGCCAGCAGCAAAGAAAACTGCTGCTAAGACAACAAAGACAAAGGCTGCAAAAGAAACATTAGATGTAAAGGCTGATGTTTTTGTTCAGGTGGGAGGCATGGAATATTCCGAATCTTCTATCATGGAAAAAGTAGTTGCTGCATGGGAAGCAGAAGGCAAGAAAGTATCAGCGATCAAACGCACAAAACTTTACATAAAACCAGAAGATGGAAAAGCTTACTATGTGATCAACGAAGGTTTGAAGAACGGTTCCACAGGAGCAGTCGATTTATAAGATGAAAAAGCTATCGGGCAATTGCGCCAGATAGCTTTTTTATATTTGCAAAAGAGAAAAAATTCATGTAAAATACAGCGTAGACATGAGTTGAATATACAGCATAAGGAGGATACAAGAAGATGTTTAAGATCAATGACAATTATTTGAAGTTACCAGGCAGTTATCTTTTTTCAACCATTGGCAAAAAAGTTGCTGCTTTTAAAGAAGCAAATCCGGATAAGGATGTGATCAGTTTAGGAATTGGTGATGTGACACAGCCTTTGGCACCAGCCGTGATCGACGCTCTGCATGGAGCTGTTGATGAGATGGCAAAAGCAGAAACCTTTCATGGTTATGCACCGGATCTTGGATATGAATTTTTGAGAAAGGCAATTGCAGACAACGATTATAAAGCCAGAGGCGTTGAGATCGCGCTGGATGAGATTTTTGTCAGTGATGGAGCCAAAAGCGATTCCGGAAACATTGTAGACATTTTTGCACAGGACAATACGATCGCCGTTACTGACCCTGTTTATCCGGTTTATGTTGACAGCAATGCGATGTCAGGAAAGACCGGAGAGTATTTAAAAGACAAAGAGTGCTGGTCCAATGTGATCTATATGCCATGTACGGCAGAAAACAATTTCGTACCGGAGATTCCGGAACAGACACCGGACATCATTTATATCTGTTGTCCAAACAACCCGACAGGAACCACGCTGACCAAAGAGCAGCTGCAGACATGGGTTGATTATGCCAATGAAAAGAAAGCGGTTATTATCTATGACGCAGCTTATGAAGCATATATTTCAGAAGCAGATGTTCCACACAGCATTTATGAGTGTGACGGTGCAAAGACTTGTGCGATCGAGATGAGAAGCTTTTCGAAAAATGCCGGATTTACCGGAACCCGTCTTGGATTTACTGTAGTTCCAAAAGCATTGAAGAGTGGCGAGGTATCTCTGAACAGCCTGTGGGCAAGACGCCATGGCACAAAGTTCAATGGCGCTCCATACATTATCCAGAGAGCAGGCGAGGCTGTTTACAGTGATGCAGGAAAAGCACAGACCAAAGAGCAGATTGCTTATTATATGAACAATGCCAAAGAGATCCGCAACGGATTGGCAGATATGGGTTACACCGTATTTGGTGGTGTGAATGCTCCATATATCTGGCTGCAGACACCGGATAAGATGAAATCATGGGATTTCTTTGATCTGTTACTGGAAAAAGCCAATGTAGTAGGTACACCGGGATCGGGATTCGGACCAAGCGGAGAAGGTTATTTCCGACTGACGGCATTTGGTTCTGCGGAAAATACCAAGAAGGCATTGGAGCGCATTAAGAACATTTAGTCCTTTTGGTTGTGGATAACCATGAGAAAAGATAGAAAGGATGTGGACAGGGTGAGAAAGATGGTAGCGGCAGCGATGGCAGCAGTGATGACGCTGTCTTTGTGTTTTGGCCAGGCAGTGCCGGCTAAAGCAGATACCGCGCAGGTAAAACCATATATTTCATTTGGAGCTGACTTGACGACTTCACAGAAGAATAAAGTGATGGAGCTGCTTGGCGTCTCGCAGGATGAATTGGCGGATTATGAAGTGCTTGAGATCACCAATCAGGATGAACATGATTATCTGGATTCGTATCTGGATTCGAGTGTGATCGGAAGCAAAGCACTCTCTTCTGTTAAGATTGAAGAAGCAGATGCGGGAAGCGGCATTTCCGTTGAGACACACAACATCAGCTTTTGTACGTCGGAGATGTATTCCAATGCACTGGCGACTGCTGGTGTGAGTGATGCAACCGTCACGGTAGCGGGGCCATTTCAGCTATCCGGAACCGCAGCGCTGGTTGGAGCGATGAAGGCATATGGAGCGATGACGGGAGATACCGTCGATCAGGAGAGCGCCGATGCGGCAACCAATGAACTGGTTGTTACCGGAGAACTCGGTGAGTCGATTGGAAAAGAAGAAGCGGCACAGCTTGTAGCACTTGTAAAAAATAAAGTGCTGAGTGGAGATCTGTCCTCGGATGCCCAGATTGAAAAGGCGATTGAAGATGCGGCAAAAGAGCTGGGGATCACGATCACCGATGAGGAAAAAACTTCGCTTCTCAGTCTGATGAAGAAGATCGCCGGACTGGATCTGGATTGGGGAAAAGTAAAGAATCAGGCAAAAGGCATTTACGACAAATTGCAGGGAATGAACATTGATACCGAGCAGGCAAAGTCATTTCTCGCAAAAGTTGCATTGTTCTTTTCCTCTCTTTTGGATAAATTGGCGCAAATGTTCCAATAATTAATGCAAAGGGTTGAAATCCGGGAAACCATATGATAAGATAGCATTCAAAGGCATTGAAGGAAACGAATGGCTATGGAAGCGACCGCATGACAGGGAGAAGCGTCACCGACTGAAAGCGCTTTATGGGAGCAGTAGTCAGGAGAACATTCCGGAGCTGACCAGTTGAAATCAAGTAGGCTGGTACGGTGAACACCGTTATATGTATGAGAGGAGACCAAAAGATGTCTCAACGCGGGTGGTACCGCGGGATTTTCAGATGATCCCGTCCCAGAGCAAGCAGTTTTGTTTGCTTTGGGACTTTTTTATTTTCATTAGAAATTGGAGGAAACTATGGACTTTTTAACAGGAAACATCGAAAAACAAACAATTGGAATTTCCCAGATCTTAGAGGGAGAGTATGAAGGCAAAGAAGTCTGCATGAACGGTGCGATCCACAAGATCCGTGATATGGGTGATGTGGCATTTATCGTGCTCCGCAAGCAGGAAGGCCTGGTTCAGACCGTATATGAAGAGGGTGTTACCAACCTTCCGCTCAAAGATCTGTGCGAGGAAGCTACGGTTGAGGTCAAAGGTGTTGTGGCAAGTGAAGAGAGAGCTCCTCATGGATTTGAGATCCGTTTGAAAGAGGTCAAAGTTCTTTCAAAACCATGTGAGCCAATGCCGATCGCGATCAACAAATGGAAGATGAATACTTCCTTGGAAACTAAGTTGGATCTGCGTCCGCTTTCCCTTCGCAATGTAAAGGAAAGAGCAAAATTCCGCATTCAGGAAGGCATTGTACGTGGATTCCGTGATTATCTTCACAGTCAGGGATTTACAGAGATCCGTTCTCCAAAGATCGGTGCCAGAGGTGCTGAGGGTGGAGCAAACTTGTTCCGTCTGGAATATTTCCATAAACATGCGGTACTGGCACAGAGTCCACAGTTTTATAAACAGATGATGGTAGGTGTCTTTGATCGTGTATTCGAGGCAGCACCGGTATTCCGTGCTGAGAAACACAATACCAAACGCCACCTGAATGAATATACGTCTCTTGACTTTGAGATGGGATATATTGACAGTTTCCAGGATATTATGGAGATGGAGACTGGATTTTTGCAGTATACGATGAACTTGCTGGAGACCGAGTACGCCAAAGAACTCAAGCTTTTAAATGTTACACTGCCAAAGGTAGACCAGATCCCACAGGTTCATTTTGACAAGGCAAAAGAACTGGTAGCAGAAAAATACAATCGTAAGATCCGCAATCCATATGATCTGGAGCCGGAAGAAGAAGCTTTGATCGGCCAGTATTTTAAAGAGGAAATGGATGCCGATTTCGTATTTGTTACGCATTATCCATCCAAGAAAAGACCATTTTATGCGATGGATGATCCGGAAGATACAACGTATACATTGAGCTTTGACTTGTTATTCCAGGGACTTGAGATCACGACAGGCGGACAGCGTATTCATGATTATAATATGCTGGAGCAAAAGATCGCAGACCGCGGCATGACGGACGAAGGCATGGAGCAGTATATGCTGATCTTTAAACATGGTATGCCACCTCATGGCGGTCTGGGTATTGGACTGGAACGTTTGACGATGAAACTTCTGGGAGAAGAAAATGTCCGTGAGACAACCTTGTTCCCAAGAGATCTGAGTAGATTGGAGCCATAAAGAAAAGTAGAAAGGAGTCTGGATCATGGCAAATATTATTTCTGACGAAACCATTGAATACGTTGGTATTCTGGCAAAATTGGAACTGAATGAAGAAGAAAAAGAGCAGGCAAAAAAAGATATGGGAAGCATGCTGGATTACATTGATAAATTAAATGAACTGGATACTCAGGGCGTAGAGCCGATGTCTCATGTATTCCCGGTAAACAACGTATTCCGTGAGGACGTTGTGACCAATGGAGATGCCAGAGAACAGATGCTGGCAAATGCACCACAGAAAAAAGACGGCACTTATATGGTACCGAAGACATTTGCTTAATTGGGAAAGGAGACTGACATGAGCAGTTTGATGAGTTTAACCGCTGTAGAACTGGGCAAGAAGATCAAAGCCGGCGAAGTGACAGCGATGGATGCTGCCAAAGCAGCGTTAGATCAGATAAAAGAGAAAGAAGACTCGATTCACAGTTTTGTGACAGTATTGGATGAAGACACTGTTATGAAGCAGGCAAAAGAAGTTCAGGAAAAGATCGAAGCCGGTGAATTGACAGGACCATTGGCAGGTGTGCCGGTGGCGATCAAAGATAATATGTGTACCGAAGGAATTTTGACAACATGCAGTTCCAAGATTCTTTCGAATTTCAAACCGACCTTCTCATCGGAGGCAGTATTGAATCTGGAAAAAGCAGGCGCCGTAATTATTGGAAAGACCAATATGGACGAGTTCGCGATGGGAAGTACGACAGAGACTTCTGCATATGGCGTTACCAGAAATCCACACAATACGGAGCATGTACCGGGCGGATCTTCCGGTGGATCCTGTGCAGCAGTAGCAGCAGAGGAAGTACCGTATGCACTCGGTTCGGATACCGGTGGATCGATCCGTCAGCCAAGTTCGTTCTGTGGCGTTACCGGAATCAAGCCAACATACGGAACCGTTTCCCGTTATGGTCTGATCGCCTATGGTTCATCCTTAGATCAGATCGGACCTGTTGCAAAAGATGTTACGGACTGCGCTACGATCCTTGAGATCATTGCCAGCCACGACACCAAAGACAGCACAAGTGTGAAGCGTGAAGATACGGATTTCACTTCTGCATTGGTCGATGATGTAAAAGGAATGAAGATTGGTATTCCGAGAGATTACTTTGGAGAAGGTCTGGATCCACAGGTCAAAGAAGCCGTTCTCAATGCAGCAAAAGTATTGGAAGCAAAAGGTGCGATCGTAGAGGAATTTGACTTAAGTCTGGTAGAATATGCGATCCCTGCTTATTATGTTATCGCTTCGGCAGAGGCAAGTTCAAACCTCTCCCGTTTTGATGGTGTTAAATATGGATATCGTACAGAGGAGTACGAAGATCTTCACAATATGTATAAGAAGACACGTTCCGAAGGTTTTGGACCAGAAGTAAAAAGACGAATTATGCTCGGATCCTTTGTACTGAGCAGTGGTTATTATGATGCTTATTATCTGAAGGCACTCCGTACCAAAGCATTGATCAAAAAAGCGTTTGATAAAGCTTTTGAAAAATATGATGTGATCTTATCTCCAGCGGCTCCGACAACGGCACCAAAGATCGGTGACAGTCTGAGTGACCCGATCAAGATGTATTTAGGAGATATTTATACCATTTCTGTAAACCTTGCAGGTCTGCCTGGTATCAGCGTGCCTTGTGGAAAAGATGACAAGGGACTGCCAATCGGAGTACAGCTCATCGGTGACTGTTTCCAGGAAAAGAAGATCATTCAGGCAGGATATACATTTGAGCAGAGTCAGAAAGGAGGAGAATGATCATGGCAAAACAATATGAAACCGTCATTGGACTTGAAGTCCATGTAGAGTTAGCAACAAAGACAAAGATCTTCTGTGGATGTACGACCGCATTTGGTGGGGCGCCAAATACTCACACATGTCCGGTATGTACTGGTATGCCGGGTTCTCTTCCGGTATTGAATAAACAGGTTGTAGAGTATGCGATGGCAGTAGGCCTGGCATTGAACTGCGACATCAACCAGTATTGTAAATTTGACCGTAAGAACTATTTTTATCCAGATAATCCGCAGAACTATCAGATTTCCCAGCTTTATCTTCCAATCTGTATCAACGGAAGCGTTGAGATCGAGACTGCAGGTGGTAAAAAGCAGGTAGGAATCCATGAGATCCATATGGAAGAAGATGCCGGTAAACTGGTACATGACGACTGGGCAGACTGCTCATTGGTGGATTATAACCGTTCTGGTGTGCCACTGATCGAGATCGTGTCTGAACCGGATATGAGAAGTGCGGATGAAGTAATCGCTTATCTGGAAAAACTTCGTACAACGATTCAGTATTTAGGTGCTTCTGACTGTAAACTGAATGAAGGATCAATGCGTGCCGATGTAAACTTATCCGTACGCGAGGTCGGTGCGACAGAGTTTGGAACCCGTACCGAGATGAAGAACCTGAACTCGTTCAAGGCGATCGCCAGAGCCATCGAGGGTGAGCGTGCCCGTCAGATTGAATTGCTGGAGGACGGCGGAGAAGTGGTTCAGGAAACACGCCGTTGGGATGACAACAAAGAGTATTCCTATGCGATGCGTTCCAAAGAGGATGCACAGGATTACCGTTACTTCCCGGATCCGGATCTGACACCGATCGTGATCAGTGACGAGTGGATCCAGCAGGTTAAGGACAATGCACCGGAATTCCAGCCGGAAAAAGCACAGCGTTACAAAGAGGAATTTGATATTCCGGATTATGACATTTCCATTATTACCGCAAATAAAAAAATGGCGGACATTTTTGAACAGACAACTGCCATCTGCCACAATCCAAAGAAGGTTTCCAACTGGCTGATGGTAGAGACGATGCGTCTTTTGAAAGAAAAAGAGATGGAGCCGGAAGACATTACTTTTGCACCGGAGGGACTCGCAAAGATTGTTGAGATGACCGATAAGGGCAGCATCAACTCCACGGTTGCCAAAGAAGTATTTGAAAAACTCTTTGTAGAAAATATCGATGTAGAAAAATATGTAGAGGAAAATGGTCTGGCAACGGTCAACGATGAGGGCGCACTTCGCAGTACCATCGAGCAGGTGGTTGCAGAGAATCCTCAATCCGTAGAGGACTACAAAGCAGGTAAGAAAAAAGCAATTGGATTCCTGGTAGGACAGACAATGAAAGCAATGCAGGGAAAAGCAGATCCGGGCATGGTAAATAAGATTTTGCAGGAAATCTTAAACGCATAAAAAAGGGGTTAAACAAACTCCGGAATGGAGAATGATATGGTTGAAATGAGAAGAGAACGCCGCTGGCCTGCCAGCCTCAAACTTCAGATCACATCTCTGTATGATCAGGGAATGAAAGATGTGGAAGCGATCGATGCACCGATTGAGATTACGGATGTATCGAAGGCGGGCATTGGCTTTCTGTGTGCAAGTGACTTGCCGGTCGGGTATTATTTTAATGCCCGGCTGGAATTATCCGGTGAGCGGTTGAAATGCGTGGTGCACATCCTCCGCAAGCAAAAGTGTGGGGAGCGGTATCAATATGGTTGTGAGATTACCGGGGCAGCCGGTATTATGGACTATGTTGTGAATGACTACGCAGCAACACTGGATGATAAATAAAATGGAGAAGGGAAGGCAATGAGAAGTGAAAACAAAACCACAAATTTCATGGCTTGATAACCCTGCTGTATTTCGCGTGAATCAGATGAAAGCTCATAGCGATCATCTGATTTTTTTAAACGAAAAAGAGATGCAGGAAGGGCAAAGCTCATTATGTAAAAGTTTGGATGGTATGTGGCAGTTTCAATACACAGAATGTCTGAAAGACCGTCCGGTTGATTTTTATAAAACGGATTATGACGCAAGCGCATTTGACCAGATCCATGTTCCGGGACACATTGAGATCGCGGGATACGATACGATCCAGTATATCAATGTGTTGTATCCGTGGGAAGGAAAAGAATACCGCCGACCCGTTGGATCCCCGGCAGCAGAAGGCGTGAGAGAGGATCAGTTCAGTGGCTCGGAATACAGTCCGGTTGGAAGTTACCGCCGTACCTTTGATCTGCCTGAGGAGATGAAAGGTAAAAAGATCTCCCTGTTTTTTGAAGGCGTAGAGCAGGCGATGTATCTATGGGTCAATGGGGAGTTTATCGGATATGCGGAAGATACTTTTACACCATCAGAGTTTGACATCAGTGATGTGGTAAAGGAAAAAGATAATGTGATCGCCGTAGAAGTATATAAAAGAAGCTGTGCGGCATTTCTGGAAGATCAGGATTTCTTCCGGTTTTTTGGCATTTTTCGTTCGGTCAAACTGGTTGCAAGACCGGATGTGCATCTGTACGATCTGTGGATACGCCCGACATTTGATCCGGCATCTTCTAAGGGAAGTATTTCTTTGCAGTTGAAATTTGAAGGAGAGGCGGGGCGTTTTGAAGCGGTATGCTATGACAAGAAACAGAGCATAGCCAGTGTGCAGGGCGATACGCAAAATGAAACATTTACCGTGGAGCTGCCTTTTCATGATGTTGTGACTCCGTGGTGCCACAAAGATCCGTACCTTTACCGCATGGAGATCAAAGTCTATTCCCAACAGGGAGAACTGTTGGAGGTTGTTCCGTATGAATTTGGATTCCGCAGCATTGCGATTGAAAATAAGGTGATGAAACTCAACGGTGAGAGATTGATCCTGGTAGGAGTAAACCGCCATGAGTGGAGTGCTACAAAGGGAAGAAGTATCGGAAAAGAAGAGATGAAGTGGGATATGGCATGTTTTAAGCGAAACCATATCAATGCCGTTCGCACCTGCCATTATCCGGATCAGATCCCGTGGTATTATATGTGCGATCAGGAAGGCATTTATATGATGGCGGAGACGAATCTGGAAACCCATGGTTCATGGGGCAAATTCGACTGTCTGGATGCTTCCTGGAATGTACCGGGAAGTTTTCCAGAGTGGGAAGCGGCGACATTGGATCGTGCCAGAACGCATTTCGAAGTGTTCAAGAATCATACGGCGATCCTGTTCTGGTCTCTCGGCAATGAATCCTATGCCGGAACGACGCTGGAAAAAATGCACCAGTGCTACAAAAAATGGGATCCGGATCGGCTTGCTCATTATGAAGGTGTGTTCTTTGCTACGGAGTACCGGAATACGATCTCTGAGATAGAAAGCAGAATGTACGCATATCCGGAACACATCCGGGAATATCTGGAGCATGATCCGGACAAACCATTTATTGTATGTGAATATATGCACGATATGGGAAATTCTATGGGGGGGCTCAACACCTATATGCATCTGCTTGATGAGTACGAGATGTATCAGGGCGGATTTATCTGGGATTTTATCGATCAGGCGATCCAGATCAAAGATCCGGTCACCGGAAGAGATGTGCTCCGGTATGGCGGAGATTTTGATGAAAGACCAGCTGATTACGAATTTTCCGGCAACGGGATCGTGTTTGCCAACCGTGAAGAAAAACCGGCAATGCAGGAGGTAAGATATTATTATGGAAAATATGAATAAACAACTGCAATTGATATTTGGAGATGCACATCTGGGCGTGAAAGGTACGGGATTTCATTATCTGTTTGCCTATGGGAGGGGATTAGAATCACTCTACATAGAGGATAAGGAATGGCTGTGCCGTACTCCAATGCCGACATTCTGGCGGGCATTGACGGACAATGACCGCGGAAACCGGTTTCAGTTTCGTTCGGGGATGTGGGCGTCTGCCGATCTGTTTGTGAATCCGACCGGATTTGCAGTATCGGTAGATGGCAAGGAGATCCCACGCCCGGTAGCACCTGTGAATAACGAATTTACAGGGAATGAGACAGCGCAGACGGTTGAGATCACCTTTACCTATGAGACGATCACGACGCCGAAAACCACTGTTTTGGTGTCGTATCTCGTACATCCGGACGGAAAGATCCAGGTAAAGGCAAAATACAATGGAAAAGAAGGGCTGCCGGAACTTCCGGTGTTTGGCATGCGTTTTATTATGCCAACGAAAGCGGTCGGTTTTTGTTATGATGGATTGTCGGGTGAAACGTACCCGGATCGAAGAGATGGTGGTGTTCCTGGAACCTATTATGTAGAGGGACTGCCGGTCACACCGTATCTTGTCCCACAGGAATGTGGAATGCATGTTGAAACAAACTGGGTCGAGATTTATCGCGATTCTGTGCTGGACACCCGACGCCGTCCAATAAAAAGAACCGGACTTCGCATTGAAAAAGATCGGGATGTCTTTGCTTTTTCCTGTCTGCCATATACGGCACTGGAACTGGAAAATGCAAGACATCAGGAAGAACTGCCACCGGAACGCTACACGGTATTATGTGTGTGTGGTGCGGTCCGTGGTGTCGGTGGTATCGACAGCTGGGGCGCTCCGGTCGAAGAGGCTTACCGGATTTCGGGTGAACAAGATCACGAATTTTCGTTTGTGATCATGCCCGGAGATCAAAATTGTACCGGCGGATATTGCCAACCGGTGCCTGACCCTGACCTTGCATAAAGTCTTCCACAATATCCAGTTCTTTTTCTTTTAAGTGGAATTCAGAAGTAAAGGCAAATCCCTGTTCGTTCAGAGCATCGGAGAGAAGGTTCACATTTTTCTCAAGAAGATGCTTGATGGGATCCTTTTCGACGAAGAAATTCGTCTGGATCGCGGTATTGTGCTTTTCAATCTGAATATCTAATAAACCAAGATGATCTAAATCCAGATGCAGCAGAACTTTCAGCTCATCTGGATTTTTTTTGAGAGATTCCTTCCGGGTCATCACATACAGATCTCCGTGAGCATTCTGGTTTTGAAGTTGCAACGGAAGCTGAACATATTGGAATGTGTTGTTCAACAGCTTCATAAAATTCATATTTTGTTCCATGTCGGATGCCTGCCGGGTTACTTGATGAAAAACATCTTTTCCCAGCAGATTTTCGCTGAGGGTGGAAAGTTCATGGAGTTGATGAGAGAGCGTTTCATACATTTTGGAAACACTGCCCTCGTCCTTTAATTCTTCTGGTGTCAGGGTCCATCCGGCGATAAAGTGCTGCTTTAAAACCTGTTGCAGCGGCTTGCCGGAAAGCAGCTGTGAAGCCTGCTCGTCTGTTAAATGGGGAAGCAGGGCAGACAGATTCTGCAACAGTTCCCGACTGGTAAGAGAGCCATCCTGAATGGAAGATTCCAGATTTTCCAGGGAAGGGAATGCTTTCAGCATGTCGGCAAGTGCCTGGCGGGATTCCTCGGAGAGCGCATACCCCAATTGCTGTGGCAGGAATACCGAACGGGAGTCGGATGCTTCTGCTGCCGGGCGTCCGCTCAGGGACTGGTTAATCGATTGCGAAAGATTGTTAAAAAGCTGCTTCATCCGGGAAATGCCGGAGCCGGACTGGTTTTCCGCTTCATCGGAGACGCTTGTTTCCGGTGGAACCGGACTGTTCGGTTCCTCGCCGGGAGCGGCTGCGGCTTCTTCAGAATAAGTCTGCGCGTTTGCAAGAAGCAGTTTACTTTCTTCCGGTGAGACCGGGGTTGACAGAGCCAGCGAAAATAGCTGTTCACCAGCCGCTTTTGCATAACGGGGTACCTGGGTGCTGATACTGTCTAACATTGTATTTACAGAATCCATCAGCGTGTCCATTTTGTTGACCAGTTGATGGGTTTTGTTTTCGTACTGCTGGAATTGTGTCAGAGACTTCTCGTCCATGGGAAGGTGAAGTGCGTTCATGGTAATGACGGATTTCACATCGGCATCCGGATATTTGGCACAAAGGCGGATGGATGACATAATATTTTCCCGGCTGATGGACTGGCTGTTCTGTAAAAGACTGCGTACTACCTCCAGATTCCGGGACGTCTTTGGAAGAGAAGCTTCTTCAAGTGCCTGCTCGATCGTATCTTCCATACCAAGAAGGTAAGCTCCGGAAATCGTCTTCATATAAATGGTATTGTTGTCCAAGTGGGTAATCTCAAAAGCGGCAAGCTGCCCGATCGAGTATTGGTTCGCATCCGGCATTTTTCCGGTAAACGAAGACCCATCTTCTAATGCCAGTGTGATCTCGTTGCCGTGAACATCGCTGACAATACCGCGAAGCACCTGTCCTTCCTGGAGAGAAATGGCAGAACTGCCGGAGCGGTATGTCTGGGAACGTGGCATAACGGCACCGGGATTTCGATTTTGATTATTTTGTACGGAACTACTTGATATAGCCATAGTCACCTCAAATCTAAAGCATGTAACTGCTTTCTTTACTCATGATATTCTGGAATGGATACGTGAAAGGTCGTTCCATCATCTGCAGAGCTTGTCACTTCGATCTTTCCGTGATGGATCTCTGCGATGCGGGCTGCGATGGAGAGTCCAAGACCGTACCCTGATTTTTTGCGGGTTCTGGCTTCATCAGCCCGGTAAAAACGGTCAAAAAGATATGGCAGCTGTTCGGATGGAATCGGAGCCCCGCTGTTGTTTACAAGAAGATGGACAAACCCATTCTGCTTTGACAAAGCGGCCTGAATGTGTCCATTTTCATCGGTGTATTTACATGCGTTATCCAGTAAAATATTGCATAACTGAGCCAATTGCTGCTCAGAGCCTTTCACAATAAGATTATCGGCAAGATCACTGTCCAGTTGAATGTTTTTCTCGTAGGCAACCGCTTCAAAGGTAAGGATGCTGTTCATAAAGATGTCGGTAAGATTGGCAGACATCATCGGAGTCGCCTCGCTCTGGATGTCGGATTTGGCAAGAAACAGCATATCATTGACAAGACAGCTCATGTGATTGGCCTCGTCCTGGATGTAATGGATGTATTTTTCCTTTTCTTTGATCGTTGCATCCGGTGCCTCGGTCAGGATCGACGTGTTTGCGAGGATCACAGTCAGAGGTGTCTTTAATTCGTGGGACGCATCTGCCACAAAATTCTGCTGCTGCGCCCAGGACTGGGCGATCGGACGGATACACCATCGGCTTAAGAAAAAGCTTGCGACGTAGAAAAAGCCAATGGCTAAGACTGCACAGATCGCCAGCGTGATAATGAGCGCCCGCATATTTTTTTGATTCTCAGCCGTGTCGTAAAAGGCAATCGTAGTACCGGAGGAGTTCAGCTGCTTCATGTAGTTTAAAGGATAACCGGGTACTTTTCCATTCCGGCTGGTTGCGGAGATGCAGTACTCGGAAATTTTGCTGATGTCGTCATCTGAAATCGAAAACGTATCTTCATTGTAGGTTTTTCCAATAAATTTTCCGGAGTGGGAAAACTGGAGTGTAAGCACAATGGAGGAATGGGTGATCGGTGTATCGGATGAGGGTCCCATGCTGCTTCCACGGGAAGCGGTCTGTTTGTATGTAAAATAGTGCGTCAGGGTATCATAGCTGCTGTTTTCCATCCGGTTATAAGTGGAAACGCCAATAAAAATAAAAATTCCGACCAGGGTGACTGCCAGGATACCGGTAAAGATCAAGGCAAATTTTCTTTGTAATTTCTGGAGCATAATAAGTCCTTTCATAGAAATTCATCTTGGGTGTCAGGTTAAATGATAACCGATCTTTCGGATGGTCACGATCTTGACTTCGGTTTTTAAGAACTGCAGTTTTTTTCGAAGAAAGGAAATGTAGACTTCGACATTGTTATCTTCAACATCGGAATCCGCACTCCAGACATTTACGATCAGTTCCTCTTTGGTTGTGATCCGTCCCTGATTGATCAGTAAAAGCTTCATAATAGCAAGTTCCTTGGCGGGAAGACGAATGGACTTATCGCCGTATTCCAGCTGTCCTAGGGACAGATTCAGTACAAGGGATTTGTATTCGAGCCGATCCATGATCACCTCGCCGGTTCGTCTGGTAAGGGCGTGGAGCCGCGCGATCAATTCTTCCGGAACAAAAGGCTTGGTAAGATAATCATCTGCCCCGGCATCCAATCCGGCCACTTTATCCGTCCATTCATCTTTGGCGGTCAGCATAAGGACCGGCGTGCTGATCTTTTGTCTGCGGATCTGCGATACGACTTCAAATCCATTCATTCCCGGCAGCATGACGTCTAAGATCACAACATCGTAGTAGCCGCTCACGGCATAATCCAGTCCATCGGTGCCATTGTCTACCAGATCAACCTCAAACTGATGACCTCGTAAGAGGTCGCAAAGTGTATCGCCCAGACGTGGATCGTCTTCCACGATCAGTATTTTCATAGTATAAACCCTCCTATATATAAGAAACATCTTTCATTTCCTTTGCGGTCATTATAGCATATTTTTCTTAAGATCAGCTGAATTATTTAAGTTTATTTTAAGTCTGAAATGGTATGATAGCTTCAACAAGGAGGGAAAGCTATGGGGGAATACAATACCGTATTTCGGCGATACGAAAAAAAATTTCTGCTCGATGGCAAGCAATACCGGGCTTTTTGCAAACGAATTGAACCGTATATGCAGGTAGACGAGTATGGGGAAAGTACGATCTGTAACATTTATTATGATACGGATGATTATCAGCTGATCCGTTCATCCATTGACAAGCCGGTGTATAAAGAAAAACTCCGTCTTCGCAGTTATGGAACACCAAAGTACGGCGACACGGTTTTTCTGGAGATCAAGAAAAAGTATAAAGGTATTGTCTATAAAAGACGTGTGGCAATGAAGCTGGAGGATGCGTACCAGAGTCTGCAGACTGGGCACATGACCGGCGCCGATGGACAGATTTCGAATGAACTGGAATATTTCATGCAACGATATTCCTTGCATCCGGGTACTTTTCTGGCATACGACCGGACAGCACTGTATGGCAAAGAAGATCCGGAGCTTCGTATGACGTTTGATAAGAGAATACGAAGCCGACAGCAAAATATGGGGCTGGAACAGGGCGACTATGGTACGCTGCTCTTGCCGGAAGATCAGGTTGTACTGGAAGTCAAGGTTGCGGAGGCGTATCCGTTCTGGCTGGTACGGATCTTAGAGGATTTGAAAATCTATCCGGCGTCCTTTTCAAAGTATGGAAATGTATATACAAAATATATTTTACCGAATCTGTTAGCACAAAAAAATAATGAAGATAAAGGAGAAGAATTATGTTTCAAAGTATCTTAGGAAATGCAGGGACACTTAGCATTTCAAGCGCATTGGTGTGTACCGGGGTATGTATTCTTTTGGGAATGGTGATTTCGGTCTGTTATTACATAACAAACCGGGGACAGGCAAGTAAAGCGTTTTGTTTGTCGCTTATTATCTTGCCGGCACTGGTTCAGAGTGTTATAATGCTGGTTAATGGAAATCTTGGAGCCGGTGTTGCGATCGTGGGGGCTTTCAGTCTGATCCGATTCCGTTCGATCCCTGGCAATAGTCGGGACATCAGCACGGTGTTCTTTACGATGGTAGTTGGACTGGCTGCTGGAATGGGTTATGTGACATATGCCGTGTTTATCACGATTTTTCTTGGTGTTGTCATGGTACTTACTCATTTGCTTCCTGTTGGGGCAAAAGCAGACCGTCAGCAGAGTCTGATCATTACAATTTATGAGGATCTCGACTACACAACGGTATTCGATGACCTTTTTTCCCAGTATTTAACATCGTATGATCTTCAGGAAGTAAAGACGACCAATATGGGCAGCATGTATCGGTGTCATTATGTGATCCGGCAAAAAGATAAGAAAAAAGAAAAAGAATTTATTGATGCATTGCGTTGCCGGAATGGAAACCTTACCATTATTTGCGGAAAGGTGGCGACACCGGCAGAGCAGTTATAAATTCCGGATAGGAGAGATTGATTTTGAAAAAGATAGTATCATGGATCGCGGCGGCCGCATTACTGGCAGGGACGATGGCAACGCCGGGGAAAAGCACCGTTGCCAAGGCGGCGTCAAGCACAACATTTGCTGCGTTGAATTTTTCTTATACCAGTAACAGTGCCGATGTGGAAACATCCTCTGACGCTACAGATCTTACATTAAAGAAGAGCAAATATGGCAGCAAGAAAAACGGTTATTCCTTTACCAAGGGAGAAGGAAAACTGTATGCGTCGATTGATGGAAGTTCCAAGCGGAAACTCGAATGGTCTTCCAGTGATTATACGTGCAGCGTATCCGGGAAAAAAGAGAAAGAACCGGTTATGACAGCAGGCAAAAAAAATCCGTGGGTGAAAAATTCGGTTCCGTATTTTGAGATGGAAGTCAGTACCAGTGGCTATAAGAATATTAATTTTACAGCATACGTTGGTGCATCGAAAAAAGGACCAAAGAATTATCGTCTGTCTTATGCGGTTGGCTCATCGACTACATTTACAACGATCAGCGGCACGAACATTGCACTTAGTGATAACAAACAGATGACCAAGATCAGCGGAGCATTGCCATCGGCAGCAGCCGGACAGTCTACGGTAAAGATCCGTGTCGAAATTTATGAATTGAAGCCGGTCAGCAGCAAGTATCTGTCACTTACCGACGACCCGACCAGTGGAGAAGCTGCGATCAACCATATTTCATTGTCCGGACAGACGGACAGTTCGACCGCATCTACCTCTTCGACTTCCACAACGAAGAGCAGCTCGTCGACAACAAAGAAGGCATCTACATCTAAGGGTACGGTAAAAGCCATTGCCTTCACAAAGAAAAAAGTTACGGTAAAAAAAGGCAAAACAAAGAAACTGGCAGTTAAGGTTACGGTATCGCCAAACACCAAGGCGAATGTGAAAGCAGCAAAGAAGAAACTCACATACAAGAGTTCTAATAAAAAGATTGCTACGGTTACAAAGACCGGAAAGATCAAAGCCAAAAAAGCAGGAAAGGTAACGATCACGGTGAAGTATTCATCGAAGCTCAAGGCTACCTGTAAGGTGGTTGTAAAGAAGAAATAGAGGGGTAGAAACCGCAAGTCAGAAACCGCAGACCGACTCGAAGCAGGGTGTTCGCAAAGCGAACAATGCTTCTCGCTGTTCTGCGGTTTCTTTGAGCTTACACATGGGGAGCCTGTGATGGAATAAGCCCGTTAGACATTTCAAAGAAACGGAAGGAGGTCGGAGCCAAATGTGTAAAGCAATGGAGGAACGAATTGACAGGGAAAGAATGGATGAACGTAGGGAAGTTTTATATCAATCGATAAAAAATTTGATGGACAACATGGAACTTTCTGCGGAACAGGCGATGAAGGCCATGAATGTTTCAGCAGAGGATCGAGAAGTGTTGATCAAGAGGTTTCTTTGAGCTTTGGTGCGAGGGCAGACATTCTTTTTGTCAATGCTTGTTGGCATTGCCGTTCCGGGAATTTATATATTTATGAAATAAATGTAAAATATTGTTGAAAAAAGTAGAACGGTATGGTACAGTTTAAAGGAAGCGAGTGGATGGGAGCAGATGTATTCTGCATGAATATGGTATGATTTTAGTCGCCCACGTATCGGAGGGGCATGATCTTTTATTCAAAGTTCTGGATCACAGGACATCTTATCCTTTTGCAGATTCCGAAGAAAGGAGGAGTGGACTGTTGATCGAAATTTCAAATGTTACAAAAAAGATAGGTAAAAAGACGATTTTACAGGGGATATCCTGTCAGTTGGATCATGGGGTATATGGACTTTTGGGACCCAATGGAGCTGGAAAGACGACATTGATGAGATGTATGACCAATTTGTATTCTCTTACGGATGGTAAGATTCTGATCGAAGGGCAGCCGGTGGACAAAAAGCACAAGGTGCCGATTGGATATTTGCCACAGACGTTTGATCTGTTCCAGGAACTCAGTGTGCAGGACAGCATGAAGTATTTTTGCAATATTAAGGAGATTCCGCGCAAAGACCGGAAAGATGAGATTGACCGCTGTCTGCACTGCGTGAACATGGAGAATGAGCGTGGCAAAAGTGGTGGAAAATTGTCCGGAGGTATGAGACGCCGTGTCGGAGTAGCACAGGCTTTGCTTGGCAAACCGGAACTTTTGTTGTTTGATGAACCGACAGCGGGACTTGACCCGGAGGAACGAATGCGATTTAAAAATACGATCGCTGACCTGGGCGAGCAGGAAACGGTTATTATTTCTACCCACATTGTGGAAGATATTGAGGCGTGTTGCCAGGCGGTACTGGTGATGAATGAAGGCCGGCTGCTTGGTATCAAGACATGTGATGAGCTGAAACATCTGGGAAAAGGAAAAGTGATCGCCTGCAAAAAGGGAACCGAGAACACGCTGCAGGGCAGACATTTTATCTCAAAACAGTTTGAAAAAGAGGGAGACGTATATTTCCGGGTTCTTTTGCAGGAAGATGCCCCTGAGGGATATGAGCAGTTAGAGCCGACGATCGAGGATGGCTATTTGATGTTGACTAAGGAATTAGTGGAGGAAAAATGTTTTACCTAAACATAAAACGATACATAAAATCACCACTTTTTGTATGTGTGACAATCGTTTACATCGTGATGC
>CAKREC010000018.1 GCA_934316925.1 uncultured Eubacterium sp. | reverse complement strand
GGATTCGAACCCACGGCCCCTTTCGGAGTCACCGGTTTTCAAGACCGGCTCCTTAAACCACTCGGACACCTCTCCAAGACTGCTTGAGTAGTATATCACTAAATCATTCTACCTGTCAAGCAGTTTTTCATATTTTTATCGTTCGCCCAATTTCAGATTTGGAACAGCATTCAGATCCCATCCATGTCGCGTTCCATTGATAAATTCATAATAACCTGCTGCCCCGATCATCGCCGCATTATCCGTGCACAAAACAGGCGTCGGCATAAAGAAATCATGCCCACATTTGTCACAGGCAGCCTTCATCCCCTCGCGTAGTCCACTATTGCATGATACACCTCCGGCGATCGCCACTTTGTGGATTCCGAAATCCTTCGCTGCTTTCATCGTGTGATCCACCAGAACATCAACAACTGCTTTCTGGAACGAGGCCGCAATATCCTCAGGTGCAAATGTTTCATTTTTCATCTTACAGCCATTGATATAATTCAGAACAGCTGATTTTACGCCACTAAAACTAAAATCATAGGGAGCCCCCTCAACCGATGCTCTTGGGAAGTCAATTGCCTCCGCATTCCCTTCTTTGGCAAGCTTATCAATCTTCGGTCCTCCCGGATAGCCCAGGCCGATCGATCTTGCCACTTTATCAAACGCTTCTCCGGCAGCGTCATCCCTGGTGCGTCCCAGGATCTCATATTGTCCATAATCTTTTACCACAACCAGATGACTATGTCCTCCGGATGCGACCAGACACAAAAATGGTGGTTCCAATTCCGGATTGGCAATATAATTGGCTGCAATATGCCCTTCTATATGATGCACTCCTACCAGTGGTTTATCTGCAGCATATGCCAGTGCTTTTGCTGCGCCCACACCAACTAAAAGTGCGCCTACCAGTCCCGGACCATACGTTACACAGATCGCGTCCATATCATCTAATGTTTTTTTGCTCTCTGTCAGTGCTTCTTCTACTACCTGATTGATCTTCTCAATATGCTTGCGCGATGCGATCTCCGGCACAACGCCCCCATATAATTTGTGAATATCAATCTGTGATGCAATAATATTTGAAAGAACCTGCCGTCCATTTACTACAACCGCTGCTGCCGTCTCGTCACAGGAACTCTCAATCGCTAAAACTGTAATATCCTTCTTTTCCAAAATACATCCTCGGTTCTATTTTTTTGTTTTGTCTTTTTGTTCAACCGCGCTCTGGGCAGAGTTTTCAAACCCAAGCACTTTCCATTTATCGTCTTCCTTTACCAGAACAAATTCCTGGTATCCTTTTGTATATTCACCTTTCTGGCTGACCAGATATGACAAAGTGAGCATCGCACATTCTTTCTTGTCCACGGTTTTGTATTTTACATCCGCGCTCTCATCTGCTGTATAGCTCACAATTTTTCTTTTGTCCTTTTGAAAATCATCGATCTCTGTTGACAATCTCGCACTGTGCTCGTCTTCCCGATTTTGTTCCAGCAGCTGGGAACTATACATCTTTCTTAACTGTAAAAACAAAGAATTGTACTCTTCATCTGTCAGATCCTCTGTATTATACATGCACTGGTTCAACCGTCCCCACAGTTTGAGAACTTCTGTCGGTGTTTCCGGATAACCGGCGTCCAGATCTTTGTCGATCAGCTTTTGTGTCTCTGTCGCTTCGGAGGGATTTTCCGCCCGGTACTGCTGCTGTTTCATCATATAATAGTATACAACCAGAACTCCCGCCACAATGCAACATACTGTGATCAGAAAAACCACAAACTTCTTCTTCGACTGTTTTTTCTTCATAAGCATCCCCCTCTTTGCCATAAGCAGCAACTGTCCAGCTTAATCTTCAAAATTAAGGATCTTTGTTTTCCGGTCTTTCCCCAACTTTGTGTTTTCAAAAACTTTGCGAGGTTCGTCCAAATACAGATCCGGCCGGATCAAAGACGGACTGTAGTGTGTCAGCCACAATTCCGGCACCCCTGCCTGAGCCGCCAATGCAGCAGCCTCTGTAAACGTCATATGTTTTTTTTCTTTTGCTTTGGATTCCATGCCCGGTTCTCCATACATGCCTTCGCAGATAAAAAGATCCGCTCCTCTGGCATGGTCAGAAATCTCCGGTATCGGTCTTGTATCTGTACAATAGGTAACCTTCAAGCCCTTTCTTTCCTCGCCAAGAACCATAGACGGAACATACTCCTTACCGTCCAACTGCACCGTTTCTCCCTTCTGCAGCCGGCTCCACAATGCCATCGGAACTTCCATCTCTCTGGCGCGTTCCACGTCAAAACGTCCTGCGCGGCGGATGATCTGACTATATCCATAACACGGAACGGTATGCCGGACGCGAAACGCCTCGATCACATAACCATGCGTCTGTATCTCGCAAAAATCATCACTCAGCTCCTGGTATTCGATCAAAAATGGTAATCCCGGTGCTACCACCCGCAAAGACTCAACCACACGTTTGGTTCCTTTGGGTCCAATAATAAGCAACGGCTCCTCTCTCTGGGCGTTTCCCATCGAGAGCAGCAGCCCCGGCAAACCACTGACATGATCCCCATGCACATGCGTCACGCAGATCACATCGATATCATGCATGCTCCATCCCTGCTCCCGAATACTTACCTGTGTTCCCTCACCACAGTCAATCAACAAACTGCTGCCATTGAATCGTGTCATCAATGCAGTCAAAGCTCTCCGTGGCAACGGCATCATTCCACTGGTACCCAGAAGACAAATATCTAACATGCTGATTTCCTCCATTCATACTTTCATGGTCATTCTAACACATTCATATACGATTTTCAAACATTTTAAAAGAGCCGGGTACGGCGTAAATACGCCGCCTGTGAAGTTAACAGGGGGGCATATCAACGTCGTACACCGACTCTTTTTTTGCATTACTATTATAAGGGCATCTCGTCCTTCAATATAACCGGGGGAATCTTGAATGTAGAAATCCACTGATCATAGCAGTCTTCACATAGATGCAGTTGATGTATTTCAAGATCTTTACGCGAAAAAAATCCCCATTTTTTTTGTAAAGTCACGACATCTTCTTTGAGCATGTCGTCTTCCCACAAGAACGTTTTGCCACAGGCATTACATACACATGGGCGCAAATCGATAAGACCTCCTACTATAATATACTGCGTGCTGCCCCTTGCCTTTCCTCGGCGGCAGATCGTCACGGTAGGCTTATTATAGCAGACGATTTCCAGGGAAACCAGTTGTAAATATTACCAGCGGATCATCGATGTTCCCGTTCCCTGCGTTCTCTCTCCGCCTGGGACAATCGAAGGTATACCGGTGCAAACTCTTTTGCCGGGATAAACTGTCCCCGCTCAACATACATACGCGCCAGTGCTGCCACAGAACCCGCGCGCTGATATCGGAGCGGATCCGTAGCCCATCGGATCGGAACCGTAAGTTCCTTTTGCAATTGTTCTTTAAATACAGGCACGCCATCTCCCAAAAACAAGACTGGTCGCTTTTGTTGGTTTAAAAACGAAATAATTTCTTCAATCGGTGCCGCTGCCTCATCTGTGATCTTCTTCGGGGTCTCGCCCTCTGCTTCATATACACAGTAATACGCCTGATTGCGTCTGGCATCCATAAGCGGACACACCAATTCATGCGCCCCCTCATAATGATATGCCAGTCCCTCCAGTGTGGGAACCGGTACAACAGGAACATCCAAAGCCTGTGCCAGCCCTTTTGCCGTAGCCGCTCCAATGCGGAGTCCGGTAAAAGATCCCGGCCCCGACGCTACTGCCACATAGTCAATCTCATGTTTGTCAACATCTGCCATACGGATCATCTCATCGATCATCGGCAAGATTGTCTGCGAATGTGTTTTTTTGTTGTGTATCGTAAATTCACCTACCAGAACATCGTCCCGCTGCAAAGCCACCGTAGCAGCCAGCCCGGAACTGTCAATTGCCAAAATCATCATATCGCACTCTCCGTCCTTTCTGTCAATTCGACCCGTCGATAGTCAAACCCTTTATCCAGATCTTTCTCAATGGTAACCACCTTGCACTCTGGCGGCAGAATCTCCCGGATCAGCGACGCCCATTCGATCAGGCAGACACCGTCTCCGTAAAAGTATCCTTCATACCCAAGTTCATCCATTTCCTCGACATCCGCAATCCGGTAGACATCAAAATGATATAGTGGGATCCGCCCCTCTTCATATTCCTGAAGAATCGTGAATGTAGGACTCGTGATCGGTTCCTCAATGCCGAGTCCGGCCGCAAACCCTTTCGCAAAAACAGTTTTGCCCACACCAAGATCTCCCTCCAAAAGATAGATCTCTCCCGGCTGCACCTTCTGTCCCAGATCATAACCGATCTGATAGGTATCGTTCTCACTGTTGCTGTGAAATATCATTTTTTGTAATTCTCCTTCACTAATTGTAACAAACGATCATAATCTGCACCGCACTGGTCTTTCGCCAGAACAAAAGCGCTCTGTGTCGTCATGTATACATAGATCGCATCTTTGCGGATCACTACTTTGCGGATCTCGTCCCAGCCAAATTCCTGTTTTTCACCATCCTGGCTCACACTGACTTTGTCCGGATCAAAGGTATAATGAAATGACTTTTGAAACTGTTCCATACTCAGTTGTTTCTTTCCTCTGGCGATCAACATCAAAGGCTGGATCACCGTAAATAAAAGTGCCAGCACAACCAGCAGTCCTTTCTGCGTGTATGTCCAGTTGCTCCATCCAACGAACAGGCAGACGATCGCTGCCACGCTGATAATGACTCCTGCAATGCCGCCCGGTCTCATATAATTGTGATACATCAAAAAACGATTGAGCGGTTTTAACTCCAGTTTTGCGTCAATCTCTATCATAAAGTAAAATCCTCCTATTCACGTAGTAATGCCCCTCGCATCGGCTCGGCGGCAAATTGTCGAAATTCATTCATATAAGTATAACAAATGGCTGTTTCATTGACAAGTATATAAGATTCGAATAAAATATTTTCATATAAAAGAGCGCAAGGAGAAATATCATGTTTGGATCTTATTTGGGAAATATCAGTGCACTTATCTATTTTTTTATCTTTCAGATTTGTGGTATGGTCATCAGCATTTCGTTGTTCAAAAAAAAGATCAATGGATTTACGATCCTGCTCGGATCTGCCATGGGAAGTTTTTTACTCCAATGGCTTCCGGTTCTGTATAGTTTTCCGTTGCAATTTACAAAAACCTCTCATATGTTTGGCCTGTTTACTGCCATTTTACTGGCAGCTGCCATTGCTCTGAAAACATCGCAAAAAGCGAATCATTCTTTTTCCATTCCTTCGATCCGGAAATTCTTTATCGAAAACCCGGTTTTCCTTGTACTGATCCCGGTCTATATATGGACAGTTCTGGTTCTGCAAAGCCATACCATCCCTTATATAGATGGCGCTATGCACAGTGGTCAGAGCACATACGGAGATATGAATATGCACCTTGGATTTATTACCAGCATTGCCAATCAGGGAATCTTTCCCCCTGAGTATTCCATACTCCCCGGTACCAAACTTGCCTATCCATTTTTATCCGATACGATCTCATCGAGCTTATATCTTTGGGGCAGTTCCCTTCGTTTTGCTTATCTGCTCCCAATGTATTTTGCATTGATGCAAGTTTTCTGCGGAATGTATCTGATCGCAAAATATTCCCTTCAATGGCTCGGAGGACGTTATCGGCTGAAATCCATTCTCGCCTTTTTATTTTTCTTTCTCAATGGTGGTTTTGGATTTATTTATTTCATCAACAAAGGATTTCACAGTGAAAATTTCACACGGATCTTTACCGCCTTTTATGAAACACCGACCAATTATGTCGATCCGGGCAACATTCAGTGGCATAATATTCTATGCGACATGCTGATCCCCCAGCGCGCCACACTCTTTGGCTGGGCAATTCTGTTTCCTTTGATCGTCTTACTGATCCATGCCGTGCGGAACAAAAGCACCTTGCTATTTGCAGTAAGCGGCGTTCTGGCAGGCGGTCTGGTTTTGATCCACACCCACTCCTTTTTGGCACTGGGTATCCTCTGCTTTGGATATTTACTGCTTCATTTATTTCATCAGGTTCACAGGGGCATCACCATTCCCACAAGTGTACGGATCATCAGTGTTGTGTTGTTCTTTTCCGGAATGACCTGGATCAGCATACGACAGCAAAGTGCATCCCCTCTGTCTGCCAATCTGCTTCTCGCCATCGGTCTTGTCTTTGTTACGGTGCTCTGCAGCATACTGGTGTACGCCTTTGCCAAATCCAAAAAGCAGGAAATTCTCGCCACCTGGGGTATTTTTCTTGTGGTTGTGATCCTGACCGCATTGCCACAGCTTGTCGGTTTTACATTCCAGCAGGCTTCGGGACAACAATTTGTAAGAGGATCCTTCAACTGGGCAAATGCCTTGGACACTTATGTTATCTTTTACCTGAAAAATATTGGGATCTTGTTTGTCACGACGGTCCTCATCCTGCTTATAGGGACAAAGAAACAGCGGCAATTTCTGTTCCCGGCCTCGATCCTTTGGATCTTGTGTGAGTTTATACTCTTTCAGCCAAATCCATATGATAACAATAAGCTTCTGTTAGTTGCTTATCTGTTCTTTTGCATTGCCAGTGCAGATTTTGTTGTCGATACCATTCCGGCTCTATGGCAGAGACACCAGCGTATCCTACGGTTTGCCGGATGCACCACCGTCACGATCCTTGCCACGTTTGCTGCCATACTCACGATGGAACGCGAACGGGTATCCGACTACACGCTGTATGATAAAAACTACGTTGAGCTTTGCCAATGGGTAGAAGAAAACACTGACCCAACAGATACCTTTTTAACCGCCACCAATCACAACAACGCCATTGCTTCCCTGACCGGACGGAATATCGTATGCGGATCCGGATCTTTCCTTTACTATCATGGTCTCAATTACCAGCAGCAGGAAGCGGATACCCAGGCTATGTTTGAAGATCCTGCCAGCCGCGATTCCCTGCTGGAAAAATATGAGGTGGATTATATTGTGCTTGGTCCGATCGAATATGGCACATACGAAATCTCCGACTGGGATACTTTGTATGAAACTTATTCCGTCGTGTATAATAAAGATGGAGTTGTGGTCCTGGCTGTCTAGCCTGGGTCACAACTCCATTTTATTTATAAGATCATTGACAACTGGATCCGGTTTTTCTTCGTGTCTACGCTCAACACTTTAACTTCTACAATGTCCCCGACACTGACAACATCCAGCGGATGTTTCACAAATTTTTTATCCGTCAGTTTGGATATATGCACCAGACCATCCTGATGAACGCCAATGTCCACAAAGGCTCCAAAGTCAATTACATTACGCACCGTTCCTTTTAGGATCATGCCTTCTTTCAGATCTTTCATTTCCATGACATCCGTTCTCAGTATCGGTTTTGGCATTTCGTCTCGCGGATCACGCCCCGGTTTTTCCAACTCCGAAAGGATATCATTCAGTGTTTCCTCACCAATTTCCAGCTGTTCTGCCATTTTTTTACGATTCTTCGCCATAAGAGATAATCCGGTAAGGCCACCTTCCATATCGGTTTTGTCATATCCTAACAAGTTGAGCAGTTTTGTCGCTGCGCCATAGGATTCCGGATGTACGCTGGTCGCATCCAGCGGATCATCTCCTCCGGTAATACGCAAAAATCCGGCACACTGTTCAAATGCCTTTGGTCCCAATTTTGCTACCTTGAGCAATTCTTTTCGGGTGTGGAACTTTCCGTTTGCCTCGCGGTAAGCGACAATGTTTTTAGCAATTGTTTTGCTGATGCCCGATACATACTCCAGTAAGGATGCAGAGGCGGTATTTACATCTACCCCAACATTATTTACACAGTCTTCAACTACATTTCCCAGTGCCTCACTGAGTTTTTTCTGATTCATATCATGCTGGTACTGGCCAACGCCGATGCTCTTAGGATCGATCTTGACCAGTTCCGCCAATGGATCCTGCAAACGTCGGGCAATGGATACAGCACTTCGCTGTCCCACATCAAAATTCGGGAATTCCTCCGTTGCCAGCTTACTTGCCGAATAGACCGAGGCACCTGCCTCATTTGTAATAATATACTGAACCGGCTTGTTGATCTCCTTTAACATTTCCACGATCACCTGTTCCGATTCTCTTGATGCGGTTCCATTTCCAACAGAGATCAGTTCTACATGATATTTGTCGATCAGACCTTTTACGATCTTCTTTGTCTCTGCCACTTTATTCTGCGGCATTGTTGGGAATACAACAATCGTATCCAACACTTTTCCGGTCTCATCTACAACCGCCAGTTTACATCCGGTACGAAATGCAGGATCCCATCCCAGAACAACCTTCCCCGCGATCGGTGGCTGCATCAGCAACTGTTGGAGATTTTTTCCAAAGACACGGATCGCACCATCTTCTGCCTTTTCTGTAAGCTCATTCCGGATATCCCGCTCAATCGCCGGTGCGATCAATCGGCTGTAACTGTCCGCAATGACTTCCTGCAGACAACCTGTTGTATTTACGTTGTCGCGTGTAATAATCTTTTTCTCCAGATACCGTAAGATCTCATCCTCCGGTGCAACGAGTTTGACGGTAAGTATTTTTTCTTTTTCTCCCCGGTTGATCGCTAAGATCTGATAACCGGATATTTTTTTCAATGGACTTTCAAATTCGTAGTAATTCTCATATACCGTTTTTTCTTCTGGCTTTTTCGCGGTCGAAATAAGACTGCCCTGATTCATAGTATCTTTTCGGATCACCTGCCGGTAATCCGCTTCATCTGCGATCGACTCAGCGAGAATATCCATCGCTCCCTGAATCGCCTCTTCTACACTATTGACCTCTTTTTCCGCATTGATATAGTTCTTCGCTTCTTCCTCCAGCGTCTGATCGGTCATCTGGAGCAAAATGATATTGGCCAGTCCTTCCAGTCCCTTTTCTTTGGCGATCGTGGCACGGGTTCTACGCTTTGGCCGGTATGGGCGGTACAGGTCTTCCAAAGCAACCTGTGTCTCAACCGCTGCGATCTGCACTTTCAACTCTTCCGTGAGCTTTCCCTGTTCTTCAATACTTGCCAGTACGGTCTGTTTCCGATCTTCAAGATTTCTAAGATACGTCAGCCGTTCATCCAGATTTCGCAGCTGCTCATCATTCAGAGTGCCATGCTGTTCCTTGCGATAACGCGCAATAAACGGAATTGTGCATCCCTCATCGATCAATTTCACAACAGCATCCACCTGCCATGTCTGGATCCCCAGTTCTTTTGCAATCTTTTCATTCATGTTCATTGTTTTTTCTCCCTTAATCTGCCATAATTTCTTTCCATTTTTTATTGTACATCTGATCCCCTGTTTTTCCCAGATATGCCAGCACCTCACATTTGCCAAGTGCAGAAAATTCAGGAAATGCGATCGGGCTGTTTTTATATTCCTCCTCCGGGATCATCTGCTGTGCCGTTGTGCTTGGTACCGAATACGTAATATACTCAAAATTTTTGACCATATTTTCCGGCCGGCACAAAAAATTCAAAAATTTTTCTGCGTTTTCTTTATTTTTTGATGTTTTCGGTATTACAAAGGAATCCATCCACAAATTGCTTCCCTCTTTCGGGATCACATATTCGAGATCCGGATTCGCCTCCTGACAGGTCAATGCCTCTCCCGAATAGATCACACCGATCGCAGCCTCTCCCGCAATCATCTTATCACGTACTTCGTCCACAACATATGCCTGCACAATGCCCTGGTGCTTCTGTTGAAGCAAAAGCTGTTTTGCCTGTTCCAGCTGATCTTCTTTGGTCGAATTCAACGAATATCCCAGATATTTAAGAACCACGCCAAAGGAATCCCTTACACTCTTTTGCATCAGAATATTATCCTTGTATTTGGTATCCCACAAGACACTCCAGCTGTCGATCGGCTCGTCTACCATTTTTTTATTGTATAGGATTCCTACTGTTCCCCACAAATATGGAACACTGTATTGATTTTCTTCGTCAAACGATTTTGCAAAATCCCAGAATTCAGAATCAATATATTTGCGGTTTGGTATCTTGTCCCAGTCAATCTCTGCTAAAAGTCCCTCTTCTTTCATGTGTTGAACCATATAATCCGATGGGCATACCAGATCATAACTTGCCGCGTGATTGGCAATGATCGGATACATCGACTCGTTGGTCTCGTACTCATCATAAGTAACCTTGATCCCGGTCTCTTTTTCAAATTCTTCAATGATCTCCGGATCCATGTATTCACCGTAGTTGTAAATGGCAAGTTCATTGCTGCCACCCGGCATTGTCTTATAATATCCCGCGAACACTGCCACGCACAGTCCAAGACCGATGACGACTTCAACCGCGGTTCGAACCGGATTGCTTCTTACTGCAATGTGCTTTTTTTCTCTTTTGGCATTTCGCAGATTATAAAGCACCAGCAAAAGAAACACAGTCACAAACATGATCGTGGACAGTGCATAGATCTCCGGCCGGATCCCCTTCTTCTGCTCTGTGTAGATCATCGTCGATAAGGTATCAATCCCCACACCCTTTGTAAAATGCGTAATCACAAAGTCATCCAATGACATCGTAAATGACATCAGGAATCCCGTAAGAATGCTCGGCATGATATCCGGTAAAACCACCTTATAAAACGCATACTGCCGGGAAGCGCCAAGATCCATTGCGGCCTCATAAACGCTGCGGTTCATCTGTCCCAGACGAGGCAGCACACTGAGGATCACGAATGGCAGATTGAACGTGATATGCGCGATCAGTACACTCGAAAATCCCATCGTGTAATTGACGGCAAGAAACAACAACATAAAAGAAATGCCGGTTACAATATCCGCATTCAGCATCGGAATATTGGTCACGGACATAAACAGTGTACGCGTTCCTTTCTTCATGGCATTGATCGCAAAGGATACAATCGTTCCAAACACGGTTGCGATCAGTGCCGATAAAAGTGCCAGCACTAATGTCGTAAACAGCGCGTGTAAAATATCCTGATCCTGCATCAGGGCATGATACCATTTCAAACTGAAGCCGCCCCATTTGCCCCTTGTTTTGGATGCATTAAAAGAAAGCACCACCAGCGTCAGGATCGGTGCATACAAAAAAGCAAAGATCAAAAAGAGATACAGTCTTTCCAGTGCCATTTTCCATTTTTTCTTCATCACCAGATTCCTGCCCCCTCTCCTGTACCATCATATTTGGACATAAATGCCATGCTTCCGATCACCAGCACCATAAGTACCAGCGATAACCCGGCACCGAGGTTCCAGTTGTTCGCCGTCGTAAATTCCTGTTCGATCACATTTCCGATCAGCTGGACTTTGGCTCCACCCAACAGATCCGACAATACAAACGTAGTCAGTGCCGGCACGAAAACCATCGTACTGCCACTTACAATTCCAGGGAAGATCAGCGGCAATGTGATATGGCGCATTGTATGCCACCATCCGGCTCCCAGATCTTTCGCCGCATCAAAAGTGTCTTGTCCGATCTTGGACAGTGCGTTAAAAACCGGCAGCACCATAAATGGCAGATAGTTATATACCATGCCAAGGACAACCGCTCCCTGTGTGTTGATCATGTTCTGCTGTGGCAGACCGATCCAGCGCAGCACCTGATTGATCACGCCGGTCTTTTCCAGCAGTGACTGCCAGGCGATCGTTCGCAGCAAAAAATTCATCCACATCGGAAGAATAAATATAAAAATAACAAACCCACTGCTCTTGATATGCAGTCCGCGGATCACAAGGGCAAGCGGCAAAGCCAGCAAAATACAGATCCCGGTACAGATAACCGACAGCCGGATCGATGTCCATAGTGCTTTTGCATGAACCGGCTCTGTGATGCTGACAATATTCGCCCACGTAAAATGGCCCTCGCCATCTGTAAATCCAAAATACGCCATAAACAGCAACGGCACGATCACAAAAAGGATCATCCACAAGCCATATGGAGCGGCAAACGCGCGTATCTTATCAGCCTTCTTCATCGTGAAGTACCTCCTCTGCAGAGTTTTCCGGCTTTTTCATGATCTGTATATTAAACGGATCTACATACAGCCCAACCCGGCTTCCCACCGCAGCCATCGCCGTACTGTGAACCAGCCAGGTAAACCCAAGCGCCTCTACTTCCATCTCATAATGAACCCCTTTAAAGATCAGGGAAGTCACCGTTCCTGTCATCATCCCATGTTCTTCATCGGTCAAGATCAAATCTTCCGGCCGGATCACAACATCCACCGGATTGTCTTCTCCAAATCCAACATCCACACATTCAAAAACACGACCCTGGATATTTACTTTTTTATCACAGACCATCGTCGCAGAAAGGATATTGCTGTCACCGATAAAATCAGCCACAAACGCATTCTGCGGCTCATTGTAGATATCCTCCGGGGTACCGATCTGTTGAATATATCCCTGATTCATAACGACAATGCGGTCCGACATCGTCAATGCCTCTTCCTGATCGTGCGTTACATAGACAAAGGTGATCCCCAATTCTTCTTTCAAACGGATCAGTTCGTACTGCATCTCCTGACGAAGTTTGAGATCAAGCGCTCCCAACGGTTCATCCAGAAGAAGGATCCGCGGCTCATTCACAATCGCTCTCGCGATCGCAATACGCTGCTGCTGGCCACCACTCAGTGAATCCGGCATACGGCTCTCATACCCCTTAAGATTTACCAAATTCAAAGCATACTGAATCTTATCCTCAATATATGTCTTGCTCTTTTTCTTTATCTTCAAACCAAATGCAATGTTTTCTGCGATCGTCATATGCGGAAATAACGCATAACGCTGAAATACCGTATTGATCGGACGCTTGTTGGCCGGTACCCGGGCAATATCTTTGCCGTCCAGCAAAACCTGGCCTTCATCCGGCGAAGTAAATCCTCCCAGAATCCGCAGTGTCGTTGTCTTACCGCAGCCGCTCGGCCCCAGCAGTGTAACAAATTCATTCTCATGGATCGTAAGGTTTAAACGATCCAATACCGTCTCCCCATCAAACACTTTTGTAATATCTTTTAATTGTATCCAATCTTTTGCCATGGCTGTCACTCACTTCTCTAGTCTTTTTTCAACTAGAGTAATCATAGCATAAATGGTACACAGTGACTAGCGTTTTTTTGCCATGGTTTTCTTAAGCATTTCCAGTTTTGCTTTTTCTTCTGCCGACATATTGGATGACAGGATTTCCATCAACAACTCTCTTTCAGGCTGGGAAAACGAGAGATTTTTCTGTTTGAGTTTTGTCGTGGCATTCAAAAGTGCCGGAGCGGCCTCCCTCATGGACTTTCCCTGCATGTTCTCGACCAGTTCTCTCATGATTTCGATTTTTCCCGGTTCCATTGTTTTAAAAATGTCATATTGTTCAAATATGTTCTGACTCACTGTTTTCCTCTCCTTCCGCCTGTTGTTCCGGCTGTGGCATATCATTTCCCATCATTCCCATGATCATAGACATCATATCCATGTCATCCGCTGCCCCCGCATCGGTTGTCTGCTGCAGAACCTTTACCAGATCCATCATGCGGCGCATCTGGAAAAAGGACAACACCATCTGCACCCCTTTCTGACTTTCCTTTGGCAGAAAGGGCATGGCCGCCTGAAGAACCCCTTCCAGATCGATCGGTTCTCCCGGCGCGACATCAAAAAAAGGAATTACCGCTTTCAACATTTCAATCTGAATGTTATGGTAATTCCTTTTCTCCATAGGGTCCCTCACCTTCGAACAAGCTAACTGTCTTTTCTCTTATATCTATGTAATGGTCCCAAAATATATTACAGTGAATCAATCATATTTCAAACGATCCGGCGTGATCCCGGTAAGCACCTGATCCAGAAACTTGTCCGCCAGATAATTTGCCATCGGAAGATTCATGTCCAGATAATTTCCGCACATCTCCGGAGAGGCTCCCGGCACTTCTCCATCAAACGTCCGGATAAATTCAAACATCTCCCGAAGCAGTGGAACAATGTCCTCCGACTCGTAATCACCGGCTAAGATCAGATAAAAACCGGTACGGCATCCCATCGGTCCAAAGTAGATCACTTTGTCCCCCATCTGCTCATGGTTGCGTAAAAAGGTTGCGCCAAGATGCTCGATCGTATGGATTTCTGCAGTATTCATGACCGGCTCATAGTTTGGTCTTGTCATACGGATATCAAAGGTAGTCACAATATCATGTCCCGTGCTATCTTTCCGGCTTACATAAACACCCGGCATCAGTCTTTTATGGTTGACAGTAAAACTTGCAATTGTCTCCATTGCAAACACCTCCATATTTTAATTTTCAGAATCATAATATACATCCTGCGGACTGGCAGGGATCAGCTCATTGATCAGATCCAGGATCCGGTTCGCTGCCTTTCCATCATCGACAGAATTATATTTGTCATGAAATTTGTCGTATTTTTCTTTATAATCCTCTGCCCGATAGTTTTTGATATCTGCGATCAACTGCTCTGTCGTTGTCGAGATCGGTCCGGGCATCTCTTCCCGGTAACTGAAATAAAAACCACGGAGTTCATTTTTATATTTATAAAAATCATACGCATAGAAAAACATCGGCCGACGCAAAATACTGAAATCAAACATAACGGAAGAGTAGTCGGTGATCAGCATATCGGATACTAAAAACAATTCCGCAATATCGCGGCTCTGGTCAAAATGATACACAAAGCCCTCATAAGGCGACCAGTCGACGGCATCCATGATCAGATAATGGTATTTTACGATCATAATATACTCATCGCCTAGTTCCTTTTGCAAAAGGTCAAAGGAAATATGTGGCTGAAATTCATACTTTTCATCATCTGAAAATTCATCATCGCGAAATGTCGGTGCATATAGGATGATCTTTTTGTCCAATGGCAGACCAAGGTTACGTCGGTAACGCTCAATTCCCTCTTTAGTATTCTCATGGAATAGCAAGTCATTTCTCGGATAACCGATCTCCAGAATTTCTTTACGGAAATCAAATGCTCTGCGAAATGTCTCACTGGAAAACGGATTCTGCGAGATCAGATAATCCCATGTATGGGCATTTCTGGCAAAGTGTTCTTTGTATGTAACAATATCACTCTCTCCTGCCATAAACACATCATCCATATCCAGTGCCAGGCGTTTGAGAGGAGTACCATGCCAGGTCTGAATGTAAAAGGTGTTCTTGCGGCGCGTCAAAAACTCCGGCTGCCGGCTGTCAAACACCCATACTTTCGCCGTTGCCATATAATACAAATAGCGAAGTCTTCCATACTGAACCTGCCGGCTCATTCCCGGAATGTTATACTTTTCATTTTCGTAAAACCAGATACAATCCCACTTCATATCATAGCCGCGAGATACCAGATATTCATAGATATGTTTAGGATTTCCGGCATAACTTTTTCCAAGGCTGCTGTCAAATACAACCCGGTTACTTTTTACCGGAAATATCACACACATGAAACGGTAAAACAAAACAACTGCACCTTTGGCAGCCTGGTACAACCATTTACCCACGCGCATTTCTCCTTTCGGGTTCTAGTCTTGATCCTGCTGTTCCCGTTCCCCAAACACTTTTTCAATAATCCGCTCAGACGCGTGACCATCGTCCACGCAACAGAAGCGGTCATAAAATTCCACATAACGCTCTTTATAATTTTCCGTGATCGCATCCATATTGTGCAATGCCTCGATCAGTGCATCATTATCATGCAGGATCGGACCCGGCAATTCTTTTTCCATGTCAATATAGAGTCCGCGGATCTCCGACGCATACTCTTCATAATCATATACAAAGAACAGGATCGGACGCTTCAGATTGGCATAATCGAAAAATACCGATGAATAATCTGTAATACAGATATCTGATGCCAGATACAGTCTGGATACGTCTTCATACTGACTTCCATTGTATACAAATCCAGCATACTCGGAAAGATCCAGCATATCGGCAATGTAATAATGTGTACGAAGCAGAATTACACTGTCTTCTTCAAACTCCTCTCGCATACGGTCGAGATCCATTGCCAATGTAAATTTATATTTACCACGATCATAGAACTGATTGTCACGCCAGGTTGGTGCATACAGAATAACCCGTTTGCCTTCCGGAATTCCAAGTTCTTTTTTTACCTCTGCCGCAATCTCATCTTTGTTATCTGCGTACAGGATATCATTTCTCGGGTAGCCGTACTCTAAGATCTTATCACGGTTAAATACAAAAGCTCTCTCAAACACATCCGTAGAAAATGGATTGGCAGATACCAGATAATTCCACTCTCTTCCATGCTGATAGAATAAAGTCTTGTGATTCTGGCTTGCGGATGTAATATCATCCATATCAAATGCCAGTTTCTTCAATGGAGTACCGTGCCATGTCTCTAAGAACACAACGCCTCTTCTCTTTTTATTCCATGCCGGCTGCCGGACATTAAAGATCCGGTAACCACATCGTGAAGCATAGTATACATAGCGCAGACTGTTCATCTTGACCCGCGTATGCTTTCCGGATTTTGCCAGATCCTTTGATGGCTGATTCAGAACCCAGATATAACGGTACTTATCGCCTCTTGTCTTCTGCAGATATTCATACAGATACTTCGGACTGTCCGAATAGCTCTTTCCAAAGAAACTTTCAATAAATACCCAGTCTGTACGGATCGGCATTTTCTTAAATATATGTTTTTCCAACTGACGATACCACTGGATCCGGCTGCCAAACAGGCCTTTTTTCTTTTTCTGCCAGCGAAAGATCTTGAAAAATGGCAGTGACATACGGAATTTTCCTTTTCGTGCTACGCGAAGTGCCATTTTCTCAAAGAAACGATACTCTTTGATGATCTTTTTCCAGTCCGGCATTTCCTGCATGATCTTGGAAAATGCAGGAGCAAGATCATGACGCACATGATCCGGATATCTCTTATAAAAATAATCAACCACAAACTGATCCAGAATATAGCGGAGCTCTTTATCCCCTTCATCCATGATCGCCAGTGATTTTTCATAGGCTTCCAGAAGTTCCGGTCCACGTGGTCCACGTTTTTTCTGACACAGCGCCGGAAGATGGATCTTGTCATTGCGGTGGCGCCAAGCATAATAGCTCTCGCCATCTACCCACATATTTCCTTTCGCTGCCTTCAACAGTTCTACACAAAAACGGATGTCACTGTAAAAACGGGAATCGGTATCACATAAAATTCCTTTTTCCACCAGAAAATCTCTGCGGATCAACAGATGCTGCAAGGAATAGCGTTCTTTAAAACGTTCTACCAGCAGATCCCCTTCCAACGGCCAGATGCCTTCGATCGAAGAATCTGGTTTTGCTTTCTCCGGGTCATAATTTGCCGGTTTAAACCAGGTACTGATCTTATTTCCGGTTACCACTGTCGCGTCTTTTTCCTCCGCCAGTTTTAGAAGCCGTGCAAGACCATCATGTAAAATATAATCATCACAGTCGATAAAATATACATACTTGCCGGTCGCCTTTTGAATACCAATATTACGACAGTAGGAAACGCCAAACGGATATACATCCGCAATCTTTTCTTCATATTCGTCCAGAAGATCCTCTTCCTGTGGATTCAACTGTTCTTCAGTATAAAGGTTTTGGACATTGCTCTGTCCATTTTTCTCAAGTTCTTCGATCGTCTTACGATTGCGCTCCGCACTTGCCATGCGCTTATCGACAGACTCTGTGATCTTTTGCTGCCGCCAGCTTTCTGCCGCCTGACGGTTCTTTTCATGGATTTCTTCCGGCAGTTCATCCCACGCCTCATATACGCGGACCTCATCCTTTTGCAATACAGAATCCGGCACCTCATGTCCATCCTTATCATGAACAATAATAATTTCATAATCACTTAACTGCTGTGCCTCAATGCTGCCCACGCAGTCCTCTAAATAGGTTGTTCCTTTAAAATATGGGATAATAATACTTACTTTCGCCATGTTCTCACTCCATTTTCTCTCTATTTACGAAAGACAGCTTCTACCACTTTCTTCGTGGAAGTACCATCTTCCCACCCACAGTATTTATCATAGAAGACATTATATTTGTCCTGATAATCTTGGGATATCTGTTGTATATTCTCAATTGACCGGATCACTTCTTCTGAAGTCTGCAGTATCGGTCCTGGCAATTCTTTCTGCACATCAATGTAAAAACCACGCAGGGCATCCCGATATTTTTCGATGTCGTACATAAAAAATAAAATCGGTCGTCTCAGATTGGCATAATCGAAAAATACAGACGAATAATCGGTGATCAGTATATCTGCGATCAGATACAAATGAGCGATGTCATTGTAACTGCTTCCGTTAAAAACAAATCCATCATAAGCATCCAGATCCAATACATTTACAATAAAATAATGTGTCCGCAGTACGACAACATACTCATCACTCAGTTTTTCCTGCATCCGTTTTAGATCCAGCTGCAGCGTAAAACGATACTGTCCCTTGTCATAAAACTCATCATCCCGCCAGGTAGGCGCATACAGGATAACCTTTTTATCCTGTGGAATGTTGAGTTCTTTTTTGATCGCTGCGATCTTTTCGGAGCGTTCTCTCTCCGGCAGATGCAAAATGTCATTTCTCGGATAGCCGGTATGAAGCATCTCTTTATCATACATAAAACAGCTTCGGAAAATGTCAGAAGAAAACTGATTCGGTGCGATCAAGTAATCCCAGCTTCGACTTTGGTCATAAACCTGTTTTTTGTATAGCGGAGATGCCCCGGAAACCTCAACCTGATCAAATACCAAGCGTTTGAGAGGGGTTCCATGCCATGTCTCTAAAAAGACCATTCCCTTTCGTTTTACAAATGATTTGGGCTGGCGCACATTAAATACAAAATACTTTGATGTCGCCAGATAATAATAATATCGCAGAGAAAAACGTTTCACTTTCTTTCCGCCATAAGGAAGTTTGTCTCTTTTATTCAACGCCCAGACGCATTCATACCGCCCCGGATATGTTTGCTGAATATATTCGTATATATACTTTGGACTGTCCGAATAATTCCGTCCAAAGAAGCTTTCAAACAAGATCCGTTCTTTCCTGAGCGGAATTTTCAAAAATACCTTGCGGTAGATCAATGTCCGGATCTTCTTCCAGTGACCGATCGTCCGCTGCATGGTCTGAAACGCACTGTGGCGCCTTGCCCTTGCTGCGATCTGCTCCGGTGTATGACTGAGTGAATACTTCACGCTCTTTCTCGTATACGGTCTTGCCAGCCGGAGCGCATCCGCGGACACACGTTGCAGACATTGTTCTGCCAGATCATAGACCGGTTTGACAACGGTCGGTTTCTTTTCTTTCATATAAACCGGAATTGTCATTCGAACATAATCCTTGATAAATTTGCAGTCCAGACAAGTCTCAAGAAAAGGCATCTGTCCGTTCCAGATATTCTTCACCGCCAGATACGCTTTCATCGTTTCTTTTGCTCCTGTCACAAGGGGGCGCTTCTGTCCCAAAGAAGGAAGATTGACCGGATCATTGCGCCGTCTCTTCACATATAGCGGTTCGTCCGTAATCTCTCCCGCCGATCCGGCTGCAAGAAATAACTGGGCAACAAATTCCATATCCGTCATATACTGCTTATCTTCCGGGAAACAGATCCCTTGGTTTTCCAGAAGATCTCTCCGAATCAAAAGGTTCAATGCCGAAATCGCCGAAAACCGCACGACACTGCGCATCAAATGATATAAAACCTGTTCTTTTGGCGGTAAATCTTCCGGCATGTCTGGGAACGTCTTGTCCTCTTTGTCCACTCGCGAGATCAATAAATATGTGTTTTTTTCCTTCGAATCCTCCGGCAGTTTGTCCATTTCCAAGAAGCCGCGATAACCGATCCAGGAATAGATCCTCCGGACATATAAAACATCCCGGTCCTCCATCTGCTGTAACATTCTTTCCACAGCATTTTCCTTGAGAAAATCATCACAGTCCATAAAGAAAACATATTCACCGGTGCAGGCATGCAGGCCTGTGTTCCTTGCTGCTGCCACGCCACTTTGTCCTTCGGTCTGCAAAACAGTAACCGGGAAGGAGGCAGGCATCTCTGCCACTGCCTCCTTTTCCTCTTCGGTACAGGAATCACAGACAACAATGACATCAAACTCTTTGTTGGTCTGCGCTTCTAAGCTGCTAAAACAGTCCTCCAGATACTTGCGTTCACCATGGTACGCAACAACAAAACTGATCCCCATAGTCATTCTCCCTTTTGCTCTATTTCACTACAATATTGATAATTCTTCCCGGCACATAAATTTCTTTGACAACCTGTTTGTCGCCTAATTTGTCCCCCAGTGCCTCTCTTGCGGCTGCAAGAGCAGTATCACGGTCTGCATCGATCGCAATCGATACCGTAGCACGGACTTTTCCGTTGACCTGTACACCAATCTCCTGTACCTGCTCTACGGTCTTCGCCTCATCGTACTCCGGCCAGCTTGTCTGGAACAGATAACCGCCATAGTTCATGATCTTCCACAATTCTTCTGTAATATGTGGTGCTACCGGATTGAGCAGCACAAGCAATGTCTTAAATTCGTCTCTTGTAACAGATCCTTTTTTATAGAAATCGTTGATCAATGCCATCATCGCAGCAATCGCTGTATTATATTTTAATGTTTCAAAATCACCACTGACTTTTTTGATCGTCTGGTGCATCTTGGTTTCCATATCATCGGAGTATCCGGTCTCTTCGGTAACCATATCCTGTAATTTCCATACGCGTTCGAGGAAACGACGGCATCCCTTTACACCATCCTCAGACCAGGAAGCAGCAGCGTCAAACGTACCGATAAACATCTCATACGTACGGAGTGTATCGGCACCGTAATCATTGACAATATCATCCGGATTGATGACATTTCCACGGGATTTACTCATCTTCTCGCCATTTTCGCCGAGGATCATACCGTGGGAAGTTCTCTTCTGGTATGGCTCTTTGGTTGGAACAACACCCTGATCATACAGGAATTTGTGCCAGAAACGGGAATACAACAAATGCAGGGTTGTATGCTCCATTCCACCATTGTACCAGTCAACCGGAAGCCAGTATTCCATTGCTTCCCGGCTTGCCAGCGCCTCATCATTTTTCGGATCGATATAGCGAAGGAAATACCAGGAGGAACCAGCCCACTGTGGCATCGTATCGGTTTCTCTCTCTGCCTTTCCACCGCAGCATGGACAAGTCGTCTCAACCCATGAACGGATATTGGCAATAGGTGATTCTCCATTGTCGGTCGGCATATAATTATCTACTTCCGGCAATTCAAGTGGAAGCTGATCTTCCGGTACCGGAACATAGCCACATTTTTCACACTTCACGATCGGAATTGGCTCACCCCAGTAACGCTGGCGTGAGAATACCCAGTCACGCAGTTTGAAGTTTTTCTTCGCTGTTCCTACTTTTTCGTCCTGCAGCCACTGGATGATCGCCTCTTTTGCCTCTGCAACGGATTTGCCGGTCAAAAAGCCGGAGTTTACTAATGTTCCGGTTGCTACATCGGTATATGCTTCCTTTTCTACATCTCCGCCTTCGATGACTTCCACGATCGGCAGGCCGAATTTCTTTGCAAATTCCCAGTCTCTTGTGTCATGTGCCGGCACTGCCATGATGGCACCGGTTCCATAACTCATCAATACATAGTCAGAAACCCAGATCGGGATCTCTTTGCCATTGACCGGATTGATCGCTGTGAGTCCATCGATCGCCACACCGGTCTTGTCCTTGGCAAGTTCTGTACGTTCAAAATCGGATTTTCTGGATGCCATCTCACGGTATTCCAGGATCGCATCCCAGTTTTTGATCTCATCTTTATATTTGTCCAGATATGGATGTTCCGGAGAAACAACCATATAGGTAACACCAAACAGTGTATCCGGACGGGTCGTATAGATACGAAGTTTTTCTTCTTTGCCTTTCAATGCAAAGTCAACTTCTGCTCCATGAGAACGACCGATCCAGTTCTTCTGGGAAACTTTGACGCGCTCAATATAATCCAGTCCTTCCAGATCATCGATCAGCTTATCTGCATACTCTGTAATCTTCAACATCCACTGGCTTTTTACTTTGCGGACAACCGGACTGCCACAGCGCTCGCAAACGCCGTTGACTACTTCCTCATTGGCAAGACCGCATTTGCAGGAAGTACACCAGTTGATCGGCATCTCTGTTTTGTAAGCCAGACCAGCTTTGAACAGCTTCAGAAAGATCCACTGTGTCCAGTGATAATAAGCAGGATCTGTGGTATTGATCTCACGATCCCAGTCAAAAGAGTAACCAAGTGCCTGCAGCTGTGCTTTGAAACGTGCTACATTGTTCTTCGTAACCTCTTTCGGATGTACTTTATTTTTAATCGCATAATTCTCCGTTGGCAATCCAAAAGCATCCCAACCCATTGGATACAATACATTGTATCCCTGCATTCTTCTTTTGCGGGCAACAATGTCCAATGCCGTATAAGGACGTGGATGTCCTACATGAAGACCCTGTCCGGATGGATATGGAAATTCAACAAGTGCATAATACTTTGGTTTTGTATAATCATTGGTAGCCTGAAATGCTTTTTCTTCATCCCAGACTGCCTGCCATTTTTTTTCGATTTCTTTTGGATTGTAACTTTGACTCATGGTTCTATCCTTTCTACTATTTTAATATCTAAACATCCTTTTAATAATAACAATCTACAAAGTCTTTGTCAAGAATACTTCCCCACCCTCCGGCATAGGATATATCAAGGTTTTCCGGTAATGTGAGGTGTCATAAATGGAGCAGTTGTATTCCCTGTTTGGAAGATATGGTCTGGCTGCCATTCTCCTTTTAATTTTTTTAGAATATGGTTGTTTTCCGGTATCCAGCGAAATCATTCTCCCGTGCTCCGGTTTTCTGGCCGCACTGCAGGAAATCCCATTTCCTGTTCTTGTCATTGCCAGTACAATAGCCGGACTCGCCGGCACCTCGATCACTTATGTAATCGGCAGAGCTGGTGGCTCGCCCCTTTTAGAGCGTCTCATGAAGCGCTTCCCCTCCTTTGAAAAACCAATCTTAGCTTCGTATCGAAAATTTGGTGATCGGGGCGCCATTGCCGTTTTTGCCACCAGACTGCTGCCTCTTTGCCGGACATATATTGGATTTGTTGCCGGCGCCATGAAATATCCGTTGATCGCTTATCTCATATTTTCCGCTTTTGGGATCTGCATCTGGAACAGCCTGCTGCTTTGCCTTGGCTACTATTTTTATCCGTATCGCGAACGGTTCTTTTCCTATTTTGATCAGTACAAAAAGATCATTCTCATCGTTGGTTCCATCTGCTTGATCCTTTACATTCTGTATCTTATTGCCGGGAAAAGAAAATCCGAAAAGCCCCCAGTGCAATAAGAACGGCACTGGCCAACATATCAACCGGAAATGCTTTTTGCCAAGTCTGTTTTTTTTCTAAAGCAGACGCCCCGGCAAGTAAAAAAAAGGTTCCAAAAAACATGGTCAGTATGGGAAATAAATACTTTTCCCAACCCATATTGCACAGACAGACCGCGCCACACGCCGCATCGGCTGCCAGGGAAATTCCCACCGCCATGCCTTCTACCGGTTCCAAAATGCGTGAGTGGTCTTTATCATATTCCGACGGCTGTTTTTTCCCCGCAAAGATTCCCCGTATCCCTAGTGCGATCAGGATCACTCCTCCAAAGCACTGAACCAGAACGGGATCCATCCATCTTGTCAGCAGCTGGCCAAATGTAACGGCAGCAAGGGTTATAACACCGTTGATCCCCGTGATCATCCACTTTGTATTTCGCGGGATCGTAATCTTTTCCATACCGTACGCTGCTCCAATTCCAAAAGAATCAATGCTCACAGACAGTGAAAGCAATAGAATCAATATCATGGTTTTATCGCCTTATCATTTTATTATTATCCTATGCATTTCAACCGGCAAATGGGATTTTATAAAGAAAGGAACGGACAATGAAACAAGATTATGGCAGCGGGCTATCGCCCGCAGAAGTAAAAAAAGCAAGAGAAACCTACGGAGCAAACCAGCTCACCGCAGAAAAGCCACCTGGTATCCTTCACCAGTTTTTCGAACAATTTAAAGATTTTATGATCATTACACTGCTTTTAGCAGCCGGGATCTCCTTTCTCGCATCCTATCTGCAGGGAAGCCGCGACTATATAGATCCTCTGATCATCCTCGCCATTGTCCTCATCAATGCTTTTCTTGGCGTATTTCAGGAAAAAAAGGCCGAGCACTCGCTCACTGCTCTAAAAGCAATGCAGACTCCCCACTGCGACGTTCTGCGAGACGGGAAAAAATTTTCAATTCTATCATCCGAAGTTGTCCCACGGGATCTCGTATTTTTAGAAACCGGCTGTCAGATTCCTGCCGATGGATTTCTCCTTTCCTGCCAGAATCTGACGGTAGAGGAATCAGCCCTTACCGGTGAACCCGGTGGAATTAAAAAAAGAGTAAAAAAGGCAGGCGAACCGGAGGGCGCCGCTTTGGAATGTCCCTATGCTGTTTTTTCCGGGACCATGGTCCTCACCGGACGGGGAATCTGTCAGATTACCGCCACCGGCATGCACACCCAGATCGGTCATATTGCACACATGCTCTCCTCCGAAGCCGCTCCCAAAACGCCACTTACGATCCGTCTTGCTAAAACCGGAAAGCTATTGGGTATTCTGGCACTGCTGATCTGCGGGATCATTTTTCTGCTCGGCATCTACCAGAATAAACCAATCTTTTCCATGTTTATGACATCCGTCAGTCTGGGGGTTGCCGCCATTCCGGAAAGTCTTCCCGCCTTGGTGACGATCATGCTGTCCCTTGGCGTAGAGCGTATGGCAAAACAAAAAGCGGTGATCCGCCATCTTCCTGCGGTTGAAACACTCGGAAGCGCAACGGTTGTCTGTTCGGATAAAACAGGCACCTTGACCCAGAACCAGATGACCCTCACAAAACACGATGCCTTTTGTCCAGCTGACTGGCTGCATACCCTGTTCCTGTTATGCAATAATGAAACCGGTCCCATGGAGCAGGCTCTCATCCGTTTCTGTAACGAACAGGGATTGTCATTTCCCGAAGTGCAAAAAAATTATCCCCGTCAATCTGAACTTCCATTTGATTCTACCAGAAAGGAAATGTCCGTTCTCTGCAAAGATGGCAGCCAATCTCTTGTCATCACCAAAGGAGCTCCTGAAATTGTTTTGTCACAATGCGGGCAGCTTAATGAAAATGGTTCGGTTCATCCTCTGAGCGCTTCGCACCGCGCCCAGCTTTTAGAAATTGCGGAATCTTATGCAAAAAAAGCACTGCGGGTACTTGCCTTTGCTTACAAAGAATCTTCCTCTCTAAGCGAAGAGCACCTGATCTTTGCGGGATTTGCCGGCTTTATTGATCCACCAAGAAAAGAGGCTTATCATGCCGTAGCCTGCTGTCACGACGCCGGAATCCTGCCTGTCATGATCACGGGCGACCACAAGAATACCGCCGCTGCTATTGCCCATGAATTAAAGATCTGCCAAAATGAATCCCAGGTCATGACCGGGGCGGAGCTGGATGCCATCACGGATGAAGAGCTCCTTTCCCGACTTTCTTCAACAACAGTTTTTGCTCGCGTAACACCTGCACACAAAGTACGTCTTGTCAAAGCCTATCAGACACTGGGCAATGTTGTCGCCATGACCGGAGATGGCGTCAACGACGCTCCTGCCCTGAAAGCGGCAGACATTGGCTGTGCCATGGGAAAAGGCGGGACCGATGTCGCCAAAGGTGCCGCCGATCTGGTCCTGATGGATGATAATTTCTCCACCATCATCGCTGCCGTCCGGGAAGGACGCGGGATTTTCGACAACATAAAAAAAGCCATTCATTTCCTTCTGTCCTGCAACATCGGGGAAATCATGACTATTTTTGCTGCTATCTTGCTGGGGCTTGAAGTTCCACTTCTCCCCGTACAATTGTTATTGATCAACCTTGTGACGGATTCCTTTCCTGCCCTGTGCCTTGGGCTGGAGCCACCAGATCCTTCAATCATGAAGCGAAAACCGATCTCTCCGAAAAAGGGAATGTTCTCCATGGCCTCCGGATTTCAACTGGTCATCGAAGGACTCTTTATCGGCTCGCTGGCACTTGTAGCATATATCGCCGGAAACTCTACCATGTGTTTCGGTGTCCTGTCACTCTCACAACTTTTTCACGTATTCAATATGAGAAGTGACCGCAGTCTGCTGGAAATTGGCATATTCTCCAACAAGAAACTGTTTTTCAGTGTCGCGCTCTGCTTCCTTTTGCAGATCAGTGTCATGATCCTGCCACCACTCCAGCAGATCTTTCATACGATTTCTTTGTCTGCCGGTCAATGGTTCCGTGTCATCGCGCTGTCATTTTTGCCAATTCCACTGGTCGAGATGCAGAAACGTTTTCATTCAGCCAACTGTTGAATCCATTGAATGATCTGACTGGAAACATCCGCATCTATGGTGCCTTCACTGTCATAATCCGACTTATCCTGTTTACCGCTGCTTTTCATAAAATAATGGTTCAATCCGGAAAAGGAGCGGTAATCCACATGGGAGCGTCCTTTCCACAAGGGTTTCCATTGTCCGAAATCGTCCATCGTAGTTTCAAAATCTTTCTCCCCCTGCAGCACCAGCAATGGGATCGTCGAATTCACATCCATAAAATACCGGGCGTCCACTTGAACCGTTTTGCCTGTCGCTCCATAGAGTTCTTCCTGCAATTTCAAGGGCTTTGCCCCCATCAGAATTGCTCCGGCTGTGCGATTTTTCTTTGCCGAAACGATCGCTGACATGTAATCACCGGCTTCCCCCATACCAAGATAAAAAATCTTTGTCCGGTCAATCCGGGATTGATTGTATACATAATCCAGTGCATATCCCGCATCCTGAATATAGGAATCATAAATCCCCGGTGTTTTCTTCATGGACTGCCCATATAAATACATCCGGGTACTGTATCGCAAAGAAGCAATGCCCTCTTCTGCCAGCGCCCTTGCCAGATCACGTAGTGGCGTATTTCCGGCAGCTCCTACAGTGCCATCTGCATCTAACGATGCTCCGTCTCCCAACAGGATCACAACCGGTGCCTTGGCTGTCTGTTCCGGTAACGAAAGAACCGCATCCAACGTGTACGGATCCCGGCCAATCTTTACTGATGTTTCGTGTGTACTTTCACTGTCATCTTCTTTTCTGGTTCCCAGAACAACTTCATCAAACCAGATCCCGGCAATCGTCTGATCTTCATTATAATCAAATCGTATCGTACGTCCCTTATTATCTTTATATCGGAGTGTAACAAGAACTACATCATAGCCATCCCGGCTGCTCTCTTCTACACTCTCCACGCCCTGATATCCACTCAGTCCAGATGCCACGCCATTCCAGGATGCCTGAAGGTTCTCCTCCGGGATCTGCTGCTTGAGGCTATCCGAAAAATGCTCCCACACTTCACTCGTAAGTCCGGAAACGATCTGCTGGCTGTACTGCCGGCTTCGTTCTGTCAAAGGAACTTCTCCAACCGCGCCGCCAGAAGTAACAATGCCTTTCCCAGACGGTGTCACCGTTTCCTCTGCGCTCTGCCGTGGCTGCACCACATTTTTTACACAGCCACAGCATACAAGTGAAAGAAGAATACATACGCTCAATATTTGGATGTATTTATTCAAACAAACCACCTTTATCTTTAAAATCGCGAATCTGACGGATCAGCGTCTGCTCAAATTCGGTGTCACTGTGTTTGGCCCACCAGTATTTTTTCATCAGATACACTCCCGCCTTGTTGTTGTGACCTCCGCCTGTTCCGGCGTCCCGGCTGATGTATCTTGCCAGCTGGCTGGCACTTGCCTCATTCAAATTGCTTCGGATCGACAGCTTATATCCAATCGCTGTTTCATTGTATACAACGCAAAGATCAACCGTATCCACCTGGATCGCCATATCACTGATCACGCCCAATAAGTTCGGATCGCAGGGACGTGTACGCAAAATCGCAAACGAATAATCTTCATCAAAATAATAAGAAGAAAGTGCCTCTCCGGCAATCTTCAATTCTTCTCTGGTAAGGTTCGAATTTACAATGCGATCCATGATCCGCCGATCAACGATCAGCTGGTCACGCATCTGACGATCCTGTTTCATATAGATCTCAGACAACTGCCCGGTATCACTATACAACCCATAATAAAGTGCTGTCGACAACGCCATATCCTGCTCGAAATCATAGCCGGCTTCACACATCAATTCCCACACTGCCGTACTGCAGCTTCCATATTGATCCTTGATCCAGCACTTGTCATCGATCGGTACGCATACCGGATGATGATCGATCATGCCAATATGCTTTGCCCGGAACGGCGTTACATTGCCTCCCTGATACTGGCAATCCACCGTGAGCAAAAACTCGCATTCATCCCGCTGATCCACATGCCGGATCGGGATCTGCAACTCGCGGATCATCATAATAAGACTTGGCTTTGTTATAATATTTTTTCCACCATATATCAACTCTGCCCGTTTTCCTTTTGACATAAGATAACGGTACACACCAAATCCGGCCCCTATCGTGTCTGCATCCGGATTATCGTGGCACTGGATCGTGATCTTGTCGTAACGGTCCAACATATCAAGAAACATATCGTATCCCTCTTTCCAATTCATGGCACTATTTTATCAAATTCGAATTGTTTTAACAAGAGTGTTGTTTAATTCTGCAAATTGGAATATAATACATATTGAAATGTTTTATTCGATATAGGAAACGAGGACTACAAATTTGACAACACAGGAATTACTAAAAAAATCTCTCATGAGTTATGATCCAGGAAAAGATGCACACAATGAATTTTACAATCATCTTCCGTATCATAAAGATTTTGATCTGTGCAACTGGCGTCCATTGCGGGTATTCAGCGGCAATGTGATCAAATCTTACCAGTACCACTTAGGTAAGCCGGTTATCCTGTTTACCGATGTTGTGGACGAACAATGATGATGCAAAAAAGCTCATTTGCAAGAAGCATTGAGGGTTTTCCCCCATATGCCATGCAAATGAGCTTTTTTTATTTGCCCAAAATAACCGGTCTTGAAAAATATTTATCAAAAAATGAGATGATCGGCCCCAGTCCGAACACGCATAGGATCATGCCGATCCCCATAACGCCGCCTGTGACAAAACAGACGAATGCACAGACCGCCTCGCAGCCAATCCGCCACCAAAAGTACGGCACGTTGGTCTTTTCATCTCCGATCACTGCCAGTGAGTCATACGGAGATATTCCGGCATCGGACGTCTGATATACCGAGCAGGAAAATGCAATGATCACGACACCAAGGATCGAAAGGATCAGGTTCTGCCACAATACATGAGGCAGTCCGATCCGAACCATAAATGGGTAAACAAAGTCCACGACCGGCCCCAGCAAGAACCAGTTGACCACGGTTCCCGGGCCAATGTATTTTCTTCCCAGCAAAATCTCAATGAGAAAGATAAAACAGTTGGTGATGATGAGTACAAGTCCATAGCGTACATGAAAAACATTTTCCGCCAGTGACATCACCATAGCCGCAAATGGATCATTGCCGGTGTGAGACCATTTGAGCACCGCAATTCCGATCGACATGATCAGATTACCTAAGATCATGCCCGCCCATCTTCTCGGTGTCAGCTCTTTCATTCGTTTTACAAAATTCATTACTTTCTCTTTCTGCCGTGGCCTCTCTCTTCTTTTTTATCTTTTTTCTCAAAAGAATCATCAAGCTGCTCCAGCAATTTCTTCTGTTCTTTTGTAAGACTTGTCGGTACATCTACAACCAGATCTACATAGTGATTTCCACGCATTTTTTTGTTGCGGAGCGATGGAACACCTTTTCCACGAAGACGTACTCTTGTGTTGGTCTGTGTACCGGCCTTTACATTGTATGCCACATCTCCATCAATCGTATGAATGATCACATCTCCACCAAGTGCGGCGCGTGGGTAAGAGATCTTGACCGTAGAATAAATATCATAGTCATGTCTTTCAAACTCTGGACTGCTCTGTACATATACTTCAACCAGAAGGTCACCGCGCTGTCCACCGTTTTTGCCAGGTTCTCCCTTGCCGCGGATACGTACGCTCTGACCATGATCGATACCCGCCGGAATGGATACCTGCAATTTCTTCCTGCTGGAAGTATAACCTTCTCCATGACAAGTCGGGCATTTGTCCTTAATGATCTTTCCAGTTCCGTGACAGGCAGAACATACACTCACATTCTGCACCATGCCAAACAGAGACTGCTGCTGATGTACCACCTGACCACGGCCGCCACACTGTCCACAGGTAACCGGCTGGGATCCTGGCTTGCAGCCATTGCCGCCACATGTTGTACACTCATCCTTCATCGGGATCTCAATTTCTTTTTCTACACCAAAGCAGGCTTCCTCAAATGTGATCTGCACTCTGGTTCGAACATTTGCTCCGCGTTGTGGAGCATTCGGGTCTGCCTGACGTCTTCCGCCGCCAAAGCCACCTCCAAAGATGTCTCCGAAAATATCTCCAAAGCCACCAAAAATATCATCCATGTTCATACCGGAGAAGCCACCGGCTCCACCAGCACCACCGTCAAAAGCAGCATGACCAAACTGGTCATATTGACGACGTTTTTCCGGATCACTCAACACAGCGTAAGCTTCGGAAGCCTCTTTGAATTTTGCCTCTGCATCCTTATCTCCCGGATTGGTATCGGGATGGTATTTTTTTGCTAAAACACGATATGCTTTCTTCAATGTGGCATCATCTGCGTTTCGATCCACGCCTAATACCTCATAATAATCTCGCTTATCTGCCATTTTCAATCCTCCGTTCTAGAGTTTTCCATAATACCCAAATTCGCCCGACTGAGAATGCTCTGTCGGGCTACTTGGTTATTGGATCATCTTATTGATTCATTAGATCTCACGGAAATCTCCGTCTACTACATCATCTCCGCCATTGTCCTGTGCTGCACCAGCTGCACCGCTCATGTCAGGTCCTGCACCCTGAGCACCGGCTGCCTGCTGTGCCTGCTCATAAACTTTTGCAAATACTTCCTGTGCGCTTGTCATCAAAGACTCTTTTGCAGCCTTCAATTCATCCACATCCGCATCACTCATATTTTCTGGAGTAGTACGATCCAGAATTGCCTTTACTTTATCAATCTCAGCCTGAACTTTTTCTTTGGCTGCTGCATCTACGCCCTCACCAACATCATTCAATGCTTTCTCTGTCTGGAATACCATGCTGTCTGCTTCATTTCTCGCATCGATACCTTCTTTACGTTTCTTATCCTGTGCTTCGAATTCAGCAGCTTCTTTAACTGCCTTTTCGATCTCATCATCATTCATGTTAGAACCAGCAGTAATGGTAATATGCTGCTCTTTTCCTGTTCCCAAGTCCTTTGCTGAAACGTTTACAATACCGTTGGCATCAATATCAAATGTAACTTCGATCTGTGGTACTCCACGCATTGCTGGAGGAATTCCATCCAAACGGAACTGTCCGAGAGATTTGTTGTCTTTCGCAAACTGTCTCTCACCCTGTACTACATTGATATCTACTGCCGTCTGATTGTCAGCTGCGGTAGAGAAGATCTGGCTCTTCTTTGTAGGGATCGTAGTATTTCTCTCGATCAGACGAGTAGCAACACCACCCATTGTCTCAATTGCCAATGACAATGGTGTTACATCCAGAAGAAGGATATCGCCAGCACCGGAATCTCCTGCTAATTTACCACCCTGAATGGAAGCACCCAAAGCTACACACTCATCCGGGTTCAAAGATTTGTTTGGCTCATGTCCTGTCAACTGTTTAACTTTATCCTGTACGGCTGGGATACGGGTAGAACCACCAACCAAAAGTACTTTTCCTAATTCAGAAGCAGTGATGCCGGCATCTTTCAAAGCATTCTGTACTGGTGTAGCAGTTCTCTCAACCAGATCTGCTGTCAATTCATCGAATTTTGCACGTGTGAGGTTCATATCAAAATGTTTTGGACCCTCAGCAGTTGCTGTGATAAATGGCAGGTTAATGTTTGTTGTTGTAGAAGCAGACAACTCTTTCTTCGCTTTCTCAGCTGCTTCTTTCAAACGCTGCATTGCCATCTTATCGGTAGAAAGATCTACGCCTTCTGCTTTCTTGAATTCTTCTACCATGTAGTCACATACTTTGTTATCAAAGTCGTCACCACCTAATTTGTTGTCACCGGAAGTAGACAATACTTCAATGACACCATCACCGATCTCGATGACAGATACATCAAATGTACCACCACCTAAATCGTATACCATGATCTTCTGCTCGCCTTCATTATCAAGACCATAAGCAAGTGCTGCTGCTGTAGGCTCGTTGATAATACGTTTTACATCAAGACCTGCGATCTTGCCGGCATCTTTTGTTGCCTGACGCTGTGCATCGTTGAAGTAAGCAGGCACTGTGATAACGGCCTCTGTAACTTTCTCGCCACCAAGGTAGTTCTCTGCATCCCCTTTCAACTTCTGAAGGATCATAGCGGAAATCTCCTGTGGAGAATATTTCTTGTCATCGATCGCAGCACGGTAATCCGTACCCATATGTCTCTTGATCGAAGAAATCGTGTGATCCGCATTGGTAACTGCCTGACGTTTGGCAGGCTCACCGATCAGACGCTCACCATTCTTTGTAAAAGCGACAACAGATGGTGTTGTACGAGCACCTTCTGCATTTGAAATAACAACTGGTTTTCCACCTTCCATAACAGCTACACAGCTGTTTGTTGTACCTAAGTCAATACCAATAATCTTACTCATAATAATCCTCACTTTCTGTCCTTACGACATACCTGATATATTGTTAATTTAACACTTTAACCATACTATGACGAACTACACTGTCTTTATACAGATAGCCCTTCTGGAACTCTTCCACAACCTTGTTAGTCTCATCCGAGTCATCCTCATCGTGCATCACAGCATTGTGGAGATTCGGGTCGAATTCCTGTCCCAGCGCCTCGATCGGGGTAACTCCCAATTCTTCAAACGCGGTCTGTAATTGTTTGTAAACGGCTTCAATTCCTTTCACAAACGGAGATTCTTTTTCTTCATCGGAAAGTCCATCAAAACCACGCTCTAAGTTGTCAACGACCGGGAGGATCTTCTCCACGACCGATTTGGCTCCCATGTCAAACATGGCTCCTTTTTCTTTTTCCGAACGATTGCGAAAGTTCTCAAACTCCGCCAGATTTCTCATAAGACGATCGTTTAATTCTTCGATCTTCTCATCTTTTTTATCTTTCTTCTTTTTCTTAGCTTTTTTCTTTTCTTCGACTTCTTCTTTTGCTACCGCTTCCTCTGCCTGCTTTTGTTCCTGTTCGACTTCTTCGGTGGTAACATCTTTCGCTGTCTCTTCCACCGTTTCTTCTACGGTCTCATCCATCTTCTTTTCTTCCGCCACTTTCATTCCACCTTCCTTTCCTGATCTTTGCTAGTTGTTTTCTTTGAATATATCATCTAACTGCTGCATGCAGTTTTCCAATGTGCCAACTACTTTATCATAGTCCATACGCTTTGGCCCGACAATACCGATCTTGCCATACACGCCTTCCTTTATCTTGTAGGTGGCCGTCACAACAGAACAGTCTTTCATGCTTTCTACCGGAGACTCCTCTCCAATGTAAACCTGTATACCATGTTCCTCTCCATCATCTTCCATCGTCGAATCATTGGCCCATGCCGCCAACATCTTCTTCTCTTCGAATGTGGACAAAAGACCTGTAATATTCTCCCGGTCGGTCAGTTCCGGATATTTCAAAATGTTGGTAGCTCCCGATGTGTAGATCTCGGAATCGTCTTCCTCGGACATAACCTCCGACACACAATCCAGGATCAGGGATGCCAGCTCGCCATACTCACCAGCCTGCTCTTTGATGCTCTGCATGATCGCCATATTGATCTCGGTAAAATCAAGTCCGTTCAGTGCACTGTTCAGCAGGAAATTCATCTGCGCGATCACACTGTCGTCTAACTCCTGATTCCATGTCAACAGCTTGTTGCTGACATGATTGTTGTCGAGGATCAAAAGCATCAGCAGCTGATTTTCCGAAATCCGGTTCAACTGGATGAACTTGATCTTTTTGTGCTGGTACTTCGGCTTTGTCACCATCGATGTATAATTGGTGTTCTGTGCCAGAAGCTTTGCTACCTGCTGCAGGAGCAGATCGATCTTATCTGCTTTCTCTACCATCAGAGTCTGCATCTGTTCCATCTGTTGATCTTTTTGCTGCAACATGGTGTCAACATACAAACGATACGCCTTGTCTGAAGGAATACGACCTGCCGAGGTATGCGGCTGTAAAATATATCCCATCTCTTCGAGATCAGCCATCTCGTTGCGGATTGTAGCAGAACTTAAATTCAGATCGGTATACTTGGAAACGGTACGCGAACCAACCGGTTCTCCTGTCTCCATATAATTTCGTATGATCGTCTCTAAGATCTTTTGCTTACGCTCATTCAATTCCATCCTATCACTTCCTTTATCACAAGCAATGTATGTCATTTGTTTTTTGTTAGCACTCGTATTTGAAGAGTGCTAATCATTGACTACACTTAAGATAACACCAACAAATTATATTGTCAATACCTTAAAAAAATTTTTTTCAAAAAAAGAAAGAACCACCAATCCGCAGTTCTTTCTTTTACTTCAAACCATTTTGAACATTTCTTTATATTACAAATTCACTCTTTTCAATTCGCAGACAATGTTCTTTTTCCCATTCTTGCCTTTGATCGTCAGTTTGTTGTCCGAAAAGCTCATAGTATAATTGATCTTGCCGGCCTTCACTTTTACCTTCTTAATATTATTATAAGAAGAAAGCACAATATTTTTGCCATTGAATGTAGCATAATATACGATCTGGTCTTCATCGATCTTCGAATGTACTCCGGTAAAGTTCGTAGCATCTTTCTTGGTCTTCTTGCCGTTGACCGTGCAGCTTGAAACTTTCCAGAACGTATTGGTTGTATACGGATAAAGTTTCTTGCTCTGCGCCTTTTTGATCCGTGCAATCTTCTTGTCCACAATCTTGCGATTTGCGGATACTACTTTATCATACACTTCCAGTGCCGTATCAAAATCTCCCTGATCGGCAGCTTCATTGCCCTTGTCATAATAGTAAGCATCCAGTTTGTTCTGAAGCTTTTCTTTTATCGTTTCATCCGTAACAAGTTCGATGTTCTGCTCCACTTCATTGGCAGTTGTCGTTGCATCGATCGTAAGGTACTCTGCCTGTGCCGCATAATACTGCTGCATCATCTCTTCTTTGGCATCCCCCTCAAAGTTTTCCTCGATAACCGTCTTTGCCTGTTCAAAAGAAGAACTTGCCTCTAACTCTTCCACCTGTTTTTTGATGGTGTCCATTGCTTTTTCTTCATTACCGGACTTATTGTAGGCTTCGGTTGCCTGCTCATAGTTACCGGATGCAACCTGCTTGTCACCTTTGCTGTTATTGATCAGACGCGGAACAGCGATCACTGCCGCTACCACCACAACGGCTGCAACGACTCCTCCAACGATCTTCTGCTTCATTTTCTTCTTGTCACTGGCAGCATTCTGGATCTCGTCCAGACGGTTTTGACAATGCGCTTTCATCTGTACGGCATTGTTATAATCCTCAAATTTATCAAACTCATCCACCAACGCGGCAAACTCTTCCGCCGTAGATGCCTCCGCTGCTCTGCTGCAGGAATCCAGATAGTCCTGGTCACGCTGTTTTGTCAGTTCCTGACTTGTCGTCTCGATCTCTGCCATCGCCTGCTTGTAATGATTTTCAAATTCTTTCTTCAATTTATCAAGCTGTTTTTTATCTTCGTTTTCCGATTCAACAATGAGCTCCTGCATCTTATCGATCAGACCACGCAGCATCCCCTGTACCGTCGTACCAAATGTACCCGCTGCCGGATCACATGCCTTTGCCAGCTGCATACTGGATTCAAAAGAGGCAAGGATGCCGTCTCTGGCATCTTTTCTTTGATTGGTATAGGAAATATATTCTCCGGAGTAATCTAAAATCGCACCGATCTTTCCTTCATCAAAATAATAAGGAACTCCATATTTTTCTACTGCCTCTGATAACAGTTCCTGACGCTCATACGGATAATATGCGGTCTCCGGCTCTGCATCTTTGATCTTCTGCAGGATCGCGCCACAAAATTCATCATCCGAACGATAACCGTTCTGGCTTAAATACAATCCATAATATGCCTGTCCACTAGAAGGATCCATGTTCACCGCTTCAGTAAACAATGCCGTTGCCTGTGCAAAGTCTCCCTGCGCAAGCGCTCCGGCTCCTTCTGCCAGATAATCCTCCAACGTTTTTACCGGCTCTGGTTCTGGTTCCGGTTCCGGTTCTGGCTCCGGTTCCAAAGTCGCGATATCTTCTACCGTCGGAGTCTCTACTTCTACAACCGGTTCTGCTACCGGCTCTGGTTTTTTCTTTGATCTTTTAGATCTCTTAGGTTCTTCCGGCACTTCTTTCTTTATTTCCGGCGTTTCTTCTTTTACTGGTTCTGCTTTTGCCGATTCCTCTTCCGGCTCTGCTACCGGTGTTTCTGTCTCTATGGCTGCTACTTCTTTATCCGGCATCGCATCTGCCAGAGCAGCACCCAAATCGTTCCAGAATGTCTGTTTATTGGCATCCAGCGCTTTTTGTTCAACAAGTTCTTCCGGAATATCATAGGCTTCCATGCCACCATAGCATACGAGTAAGTTCTTTTCTTTTGCTCTTGCCATCAAGTTGCAATACCGCATCCACACATTGCGCACCAATGCATCTTCCATATTGCTTCCCTTTGTTCCAACTACCAGCATAACCTTCGCACTATTGAGCGCCGAAAGAATATGAGCCTCTTTCTCTTCCAAAGATGTCTCCGCTTCCTCTTCACTGTCAATGTATACCGCATATCCCATCTTGCTCAGCTTTGCTGCGATCATCTGCGCCAGCTCATGGTCGTCATCGTCCATCTTATGACAGATCATCACATCATATTCCGGCATACCCTGCGCCCCACGGACGATTCGCTGCTGCACTTCCGCAATCTGTGCCGCATCTCTTTGATACTGTCTTTTGGCAGTGCCTGTCGAATGCTGTATCGCCTCTATGTAGTCAACATCATCCAGAATACTTGTAACCACGGCACGATAGCACAGTGGTTTCCATTCAAAACTGGTCTTGTCCTCTTCGTAGACAATTCCATAACGGGATAATACCGAGCACCAATGTACCTCCGGCTCCTGTCCATTCTTTTCCATCAGTTTTTCAAAAACAGCAGACGCCTTGTCAAACTCACCGGCCTGCCGGAACTGGTTTCCTCTGTTGTATAATGCAATAGACTCTTCATCACCAAATCGGGGCAACGTGACGGTGTTTCCACAATAGACACATGCCTCATATCCCTTTTTGTGAGCAACTTCAATCTTGTTGCCACACATCTTACAATTCATCGCTTGCATGATTCTCTCCTTCTAACAAAATAAAAAAAACATATAAAATGCCAATAAACATTATATATGTTTTTTCTATGATATTCAACACCCGTCAGCGGGATTCTTCTATTATTTCATGAATCTTTTTGATTTTATCGCACCAAAACTCCAGAAAAAGACTCCCATGAGCAGAAATTTAACAAATACTCCGATCTCATCCGGAAAATCGGCATTTTCCAATTCGCCATACATAAATGGAGAAAACACCTTCGATAATACTTCATGTGCGAATGTATAGTTGGACAACGCCGTATACATCAGGATAAACAACATCGTAACTGTCATACTTCCACTGTAATATGCCAGAAAATAAGCCAGCCCATTAGCCAAAAATGACAGAATCAGCAGCTGCAAAAAGAGTTTTGGAGCATCATCCTGAAACATCGTGTTATTGGGCACCAGTAACACCGGCAAAAAACAGATCACATTGATAGCCCACAAAATGAGAGCCGAGCGAAATGTTTCTTTTCCCAATAGCAGAACCTCTCTTCCTGCCCCTTCTATATACTCTTTCAGATATGTAAGAAGCCACCAGGAAGACAAAAGAGGCACGATCAGAAAACAGATTTCACCGATCGATCCAAACAACTCAAAATCGGATCGATGTGACTGCGCCCATACCCATAACGGGACAATCCCATAATACCCTAACAACGGGATAAAAAACATATATTTCATGCTCTTGATCTGCAGCCAGAACCGTTCAAAAAAATCAAATTCTCTGGTGCTATCAGAAAATAAATGGCTACTCTTGTTCATTGTCTTCCTCCTGATCGTATATAGATGGCGTATAGCCTGTCTGCTTATAACACAGGTATTCCTCGTCTGTATACTCTAATATGTGATCACTTGCATAATACTGCGCCTCACCGCTCCCAGCTGCATTTCCGCAGGCAAAAAAAGTCATATCGGTCCGGTTCAGTTCCGGATATTTTTGCAACACTTTTTCATAATTTGCAATCGTTTCCTTATAGTCTTCCTGCCGGAAAGGTCCTGATAAATAGGAATAGCAGAGTGTCGCCTTTTGAACCTTAACCGTACGCATAAATGGCGACGCAACCAACGTTGCTCCCTCTGAACGTCCAACAAAGGTATGAGGCTGCTCCTCTGA
>CAKREC010000017.1 GCA_934316925.1 uncultured Eubacterium sp. | reverse complement strand
ATGCGGGTGTAGTTCAATGGTAGAACACTAGCCTTCCAAGCTAGATACGTGGGTTCGATTCCCATCACCCGCTCTTTGTGTAGAGCATTATGCTTTAGCGAGGGTATTCGCTCGCCGATACACAAGAGTGTGTCAGTAGCTCAGTTGGATAGAGCAACGGCCTTCTAAGCCGTGGGTCGGGGGTTCGAATCCCTCCTGACACGTTAGAGTATCTTAGGATATTCAGCTATGGTGGGTATAGCGCAGTTGGTTAGCGCGTCAGATTGTGGCTCTGAAGGCCGTGGGTTCGAATCCCATTACCCACCCTCACATATGTATAAGGATTCTTCTTATGAAGAAATAGAAATTGCGCTATCAAGGGTAGCGCTTTTTTAACACTAGTACATATTTTTTATATTATTGGGCTATCGCCAAGCGGTAAGGCACAGGACTTTGACTCCTGCATTCGTGGGTTCGAATCCCGCTAGCCCAGATTTTTATGAGTCGGAGAAATCCGGCTCTTTTTGTATTCTGCACAAGTGATCCGGGCAGCGGCAGAAACGCAGATCATGGCACGTCTGCGGGAGTGATAGGGATTGAAACTAACCGCCGAATGTGATATTCTATCAGTAAATGGGTATTATTGTTTTTAGTAAAACAAAATAAATGTATACGGAGGAATGTATTATGTTAGTTTCAGCAGAAGAGATGTTAAAAAAGGCAAAAGCCGGCAAGTATGCAGTAGGTCAGTTCAACATCAACAATCTTGAGTGGACAAAGGCGATCCTGCTTACCGCGCAGGAGATGAATTCCCCTGTTATTCTGGGTGTTTCAGAAGGTGCCGGTAAGTATATGTGCGGTTACAAAACCGTAGTAGGCATGGTCAATGGTATGCTGGAAGAACTGGGGATTACCGTTCCGGTTGCACTTCATTTGGATCACGGCAGTTATGAAGGTGCAAAGGCATGTATTGAAGCTGGTTTTTCTTCCATCATGTTTGACGGATCACATTATCCAATTGAGGAAAATGTTGCAAAAACCAAGGAATTAGTTGCAGTCTGCAAAGACAAGGGAATGTCGATCGAAGCAGAAGTTGGCGCGATCGGTGGAGAAGAAGATGGCGTGATCGGTGCCGGCGAGTGTGCAGATCCAAATGAGTGCAAGATGATTGCAGATCTTGGCGTTACGATGCTGGCTGCCGGTATTGGAAATATCCACGGCAAATATCCGGCAAACTGGGCAGGACTCAGCTTTGAAACATTGGATGCCGTACAGCAGAAGACCGGCGAGATGCCATTGGTGTTACATGGTGGTACCGGTATTCCTGCCGACATGATCAAAAAAGCGATCTCTCTTGGTGTATCTAAGATCAATGTAAATACGGAGTGTCAGCTGGCATTCCAGGAAGCAACCCGTAAGTACATTGAAGCTGGAAAAGACTTAGAAGGAAAAGGATTTGACCCTCGTAAATTGCTCGCACCGGGATTCGAAGCGATCAAAGCAACCGTAAAAGAAAAAATGGAATTATTTGGTTCTGTTGGAAAAGCTTGAGAATGACTGTTTTTGAATAAAAAATAAGGATTTGTTCATACTAGACTCTGTAGCATAAATTTGCAACAGGAGGTTAGTTATGGCTAAAAACTTTATGGATGAATACAATGATTCCGCAAGAAATCAGGCTTCTGACAGCAGTAAAAATGCAACGAAGAACAGCGGAAGCAACAGTGCGAAAAGCAGTACTAAAAACAGCAATAGCACAAAGAATAGCTCAAATAGTTCAAACAGTTCGAATAGCTCAAACTGCTCGAACAGCACAAACAAAAATTCTACAAAATAATCAAAAAAAACTGTCTTCTGCAAAAGTAGAAGGCAGTTTTTTTGTGTTTTGGCATAGAATGTTAAAAAGAGCAAAGGTATGGCAGCATATGAGAGCACAAGTGATTTCGTGGAGTCAGGCAAAAAAATATATTTATTATGGGGACACATTATTTGTAGATTTAAGGGATGAAGAAACATATAAAGAAGGGCATATCCGGGGAGCTTGGAACATTCCCTATAATGAGTTTTTGACGAATATCGAACAAATGAAAAAATACCGGCGTATCATATTCTGCTGTGATTATGGTACACATAGCCTTATGGCGGCAAAACGTATGGCGCAGGTTGGGATCCAGGCGTATAGTATTGCGGGCGGCTATCGCTATGGGGTGTCACAGGACAACATATAAATTTTTTTCATCATGCAATTATGAAAAAAATGTAAAATATTGACTAAAATAATATAATGTGTTAGCATTCATATATACAAATTACAAAAGTGGTATGCAAGACATACCACTTTTTCATGAGGGATAATAGGATGAAAAAGAACAAAAAAATATGGATGATTATTTCGCAATTAAAAAAACTGTATCGGGATCAGAAAGTATTGTTTGTGCTGGTAGTGGCAAGCACTTTGATCTCAACATACGGTTTTTTCTTTTTTACAGATTATTTTGCGAACTATGTGGAAGGTCTGTCCAATCAAAAAGGCGATCGTTTATGTATAGAAGAACAATTATCGGAGGAACAAAAGGAACAATTTTTAGCATTTCTGCAGGACTTAGAATTTGATCCTATTGAAGAAATTGTATGTGAGGCTCGTGGAACTCAACATGTAGATCAGAATCAGACGGACATTGTTGTAAAAGGAGAATATCACAGGAATTATAATGCAAGATTGCTGGTAGGGAGTCTGCCAGACTGGGCACAGAATGATGCAACAGTTGTTATAGATGAGTTTAAAACAGTGGAAATGGAATCGGATAAAAGTATTCTGGAACAAAAAATGATGATTGATGGTACGGAATATAAGGTTCAAGGTGTATGCTCGATTTTACCGGAGGAAGAGGTAATCGTGCCGTTACACTATTATCTTAAAAACTTTTCAACAGATTACATAGAGATGGAATTTAATAAAAAGTTGACCCGAAAAGAACGGAAAGCATACGAGCAAACGTTGAATCCGATTGTAGGAAATAATCTGAATTGGGAAAGTCCACCCAAAGTATGGGAAGTAAAAGAATTCTGGGGAAATTTCTGGCAAGTGCTTGCGGTACTCGTTGTCATTGGGATAAATATTGCAATGTTGATTGAATATCTGGTATTTAGAAATAAAAGAAAATATTGCGTTTTTTCCATATGTGGTGGAGGAGAAAAGGATATTACGTCCATCATATTCTGGCAAATATTTATTCATATGTGGATCGGCACAATATCCGGGGCTTTTGTAGCAATTATTTCACGTCTTATGATAGGAAAACTGGAATGGATGCAACATGATAATACGGTGCAACTTTATTTAGCGGCATTCATTATGTTGTCCGTTTTGGAGGCAGCAGTTGCGTTTGGCTTGGAAAGAAAAATGGCGAAAAAAATGGAGATATACGAGGTAGAGGAGTAAGAGATGAAATATGGCAAACTTAGTTGGCTGGCATTAAAAGATATGTGGAAACATAAAGTTGCGTATATTGTGTTGATCGTTGAACTGATCTTGATGGAAGGACTGATTTTGAGTTTTGGTGCAAGATGGAAGGGAATTCATGATTCGCGTCAGATATGCCAGGTTTTTCAGGGAGAAAATGTTTATTACTTCAACCAATATTTATTTGCAAATAAGGATCTGTATGAAATTGCAGGCAAAGATATGAAAGAGAAAATAGATATTGTACAGATTCCTAATATGGAACTTAGTGGCAGTGATGGGAGTTTGTATACGGCACTTGGGTACGATGACAATCTCCTGCAACGGATAAACATAAAATTGCAGGAGGGAATCTGGCTGAATGAGTATGAGGGAAACAATATTCCGGCAATTACTACGGACAAACATTTGCAGATCGGGCAGTGCATAACGATTGCCGGGCAGGAAAAAGACAGAACCATAGAAATTGTCGGACGGATTTCGAACAATTCATACATACTTAATTTTTGCGGTGGAGCCAGCAATGGAGATAGCAGCTTAAAGGACATAATAAGTCATCCCGATATGCAGCTGATCCTCCCATATGATTCACGAAAATTGGGTTCCATAACTGAGGCGGATGTTGAGAGCTTTGAGATGTCAGCGGGACAGGTTGCCATATTAAAGGACAATTCGATAAAAGAAGAGTTCGCCGAAAAATGCAAGCAATACGGAGCACTTTCTGATATTCGTCAAATGACAGATAATTATAATGAAATAACTAAGAATGAGTCTGTTCTCAGTGGAATAATTTCACTTGTGTTTATAATTATCAGTGTGGTAGGCCTGGTTGGGTTCAATGGTGTGCAGAGTGCTAAAAATGAAAAGAAATACTTGATCTATTATTTTTCAGGAGGAAGCAATCGGAATTTTGTATTCATTGAAGCGATCAAGAATCTGGCGATGACAGTCATTGCTTATGGCATATTTTACTTACTGTATCGAAAAACAAATCTGATTCAGCTTGACAGTATGAGCATTGTATCCCGACCATTAATAGCAGGAATCTTTCTTGTTTTGGTGACAATCTGTACGATTACATCGCTCTGGTATATTTGCAGATTGGAGAAAAGTCAGTGGATTACAGCTTACAAAAATAAAATGTAAAATGATAATAGGAGAATTCGGGTTATGAGCATTCAATTGAAGAATATTAACAAAATATACAACGCAGGCAAAAAGAATGAAAATCATGTTTTAAAGGATGTATCCCTGACGGTCGATGATGGGGAAATGGTTGCAATTATAGGGCGTTCAGGGTCCGGAAAATCGACTCTTTTACATATACTGGGTTGTCTGGATACATCTTCAAGTGGTGAATACACGCTGGATGGAATCCATGTAAATGATTTGTCTGAGCAGGAACGGGCAATGGTACGGAACACAAAGATCGGGTATATCTTGCAGGATTTTGGCTTGATTTCGGAAGATACGGTACTGGAAAATGTGATGCTGCCGATGATGTTTGACGACACGCCAATGGGAAAGATCAAACAACGTGCGCTCGACGCTCTTCGACAGGTGGAAATGGAACAATTGCAGGGAAATAAAGTGGCTACATTATCGGGTGGTGAAAAGCAGAGGACGGCAATTGCCAGAGCCTTAGTGAAAAATCCCGAGTATATTCTTGCGGATGAGCCGACTGGAGCGCTGGATACAGAAAATGCGGAAATATTTATGGAAAATCTGATTCATTTACATGAGATGGGAAAAACAATCATTATGGTAACGCATGATCTGGAACTTGCTTCGCGATTAAATCGTACCTGTCGAATTGTGGATGGGGAATTGATCGCAGAGTAAACGAGCGGGTCCCAAGCATAGTCAAAGATTTCTGTTGTTTTCTTTCATATATTCGAGTAAAATGGGAAAGAACCAGTTTATTATATACAAGCAGATGGAAGAATGGAGAAATCAATGGATCAATATGAATTGATCGCGCCTTGCCATTTTGGCATGGAGGCGGTTTTGAAAAGGGAAATACAGGATCTGGGATATGAAATTTCCCAGGTGGACAATGGAAAGGTTTGTTTTTATGCAGATGAACTTGGAATTGCAAGAGCGAACCTTTTTTTGCGTACAACAGAGCGCGTGATGATCAAAATCGACAGTTTTCGGGCACAGACTTATGATGACCTGTTTGAAGGAGTAAAGGCGATTCCGTGGGAACGCTATATTCCGGAAGATGGCAAGTTCTGGGTGACAAAGGCGAACTCGGTCAGCAGCAAGCTGTTTAGTCCTACCGATATTCAGAAGATTGTGAAAAAAGCGATGGTAGAACGATTGAAGCAGACCTATCACACCAGTTGGTTTGAGGAAACCGGGGAGTCTTATCCGCTGCGCATCAGTATTTTAAAAGATATTGTTACGATCGGGTTAGATACGACGGGAGCTTCTTTGCACAAGAGAGGATACCGCAAGTTTACGGCACCGGCACCGGTGACAGAGACGCTGGCTGCTGCGATTTTATTGTTGTCACCGTGGCATCCGGACCGCGTGCTGGTCGATCCGTTTTGCGGAAGTGGAACGATCCCGATCGAGGCGGCGATGATCGCATTGGATATGGCACCGGGGCTGGAGCGGGAGTTCACGGCGGAGACGTGGGACAATCTTGTTCCGAAGAAGGCATGGTATGAAGCAGTGACAGAAGCCAATGACCGTATTCGAAACGATGTTTCACTTAATATTCAGGGATATGACATCAGTGACGAAGTATTGAAGATGGCAAGAGCAAATGCGGCACTGGCAGGCGTGGAGGAACACATTCATTTTCAGCAGCGGGATGTGAAAGATTTCAGCAATCCGAAAAAATATGGTTTTGTGATCAGCAACCCACCGTACGGAGAGCGTCTGTCGACCAAAGAAGAAATGTATGAACTGTATCAGACGATCGGTAATGTGATGGATGCGAACGACACCTGGTCTTTCTTTTTGCTGAGTGGTTATGAGGATGCGCCAAAGGCGATCGCAGCAGGTGGAAACCGCAGCAAACCGACGAAAAACCGCAAGATCTATAATGGAATGATGAAGACCTATTTGTATCAGTATATGGGAACGAAGCCACCAAGAAAGGAACGAAAAGAACATGAGTAAAACACGATTAGTATTTGCTACGGGCAATCAGGGAAAGGTAAATGAATTTCGCCAGATGCTGGGAGAAGATTATGAAATTTTGTCTTTGAAGGATCTGGATATATCCGTAGATATTGTAGAAGATGGGGCGACATTTGAAGAGAATGCGATCATCAAAGCAAAGACGGTGATGGAGGCGACCGGACACATGGTGCTGGCAGATGATTCCGGGTTTGAGATCGACTGCCTGAATAAAGAACCCGGTATTTATTCGGCGAGATATCTGGGAGAAGACACTCCTTATGAGATCAAGAATGCAGAGTTGTTAAGACGCTGTGAAGGTGTGCCGGATGAAAAGAGAGATGCCCGGTTTGTCTGTGTGATCGCCTGTGCGTATCCGGATGGCACTGTTGATACTGCTACCGGTGTGATCGAGGGAAAAGTGGCGCATGAAGCAAAGGGAGAGCATGGATTTGGTTATGATCCGATCTTCTTTTTGCCGGAGCGGGGCTGTACGACCGGGGAAATGCTGCCGGAAGAGAAAAACGCGATCAGCCACCGCGGGATTGCGATCCGTAAAATGGTGGATATTTTGAAAAAGAAGGGAACGGCATGAAAAGAGCATTGATTTTCAGCGATTCGCATAGTTACTTTGACTATATGGAATCGGTCATAAGAAAAGAAAAAGAAAACGGATTTGAGGCGATCTTTCATATGGGTGACATCCAACAGATGGAGGAACGTCTTCGACGAATGACGCCTTATCCGGTACACATCGTCAAAGGAAATTGTGATTTTGGCAGCAGCCTTCCGGAAGAACTTACGGTGACTTTCGCAGGCAAACGGATTGCCATGTGTCATGGCCATCGTTATCTGTCACTCTTTGGCGGTGGCATGGATGCACTACGGTATTTCGGGAAAGAACGGGATGCACAGTATGTCTTTTTCGGACACACACATGTGCCTTTTTTAGAGCAGGCGAGTGACATTACCCTGTTGAATCCGGGCAGCATTTCGCAGCCAAGACAGGAAAAGAAAATCCCCACCTACGCGGTAATGGAAGTCCACGATGATGGGGAAGTTGTTTTTCATATGTGCGAATATCACGAGGATTAGAAGAATGCGAGTACCGCGTTAAACAATCCTGTGCTGGCAAGTGCCATGATAATGCCGGCAAGCAGTACGCCGCCCATGGCTGCTAAGATCGTATGTTTAAATTCCATATCCAAAAAGCTTGCTGCCAGTGTTCCGGTCCATGCACCGGTTCCTGGAAGCGGGATTCCAACAAAGAGCAGGAGTGCGACGAAAAGTCCGCGGCCTGCTTTTTCTTCGAGTTTTTTTCCGCCCCTTTCACCTTTGGCAAGGCACCAGCGGAAAAATTTTCCGATATATTTTTTATCTGCACCCCATAAGAGCAGGCGACGGGCAAACAGATAAATAAAAGGTACCGGCAGCATATTGCCAAGAACACAGACAATATAGGCTAAAACCATGGAAAATCCAGGGTCGGCAGCTGCATATCCTGCAGCGACGATCAAGGCACCACGAAGTTCTACGACCGGTACCATAGATATCACAAATAAGATCAAATATTTCATTAACATCTCTATCTCCTTTTTTTAAAAAACTACGCGACAAATTTTATTTTACATGAAGAAGAACGCTTTCGCAAGAAAAAATACTTGACAAATGAATTTAACAGAGGTAATATCACTGTATCAAGTGTACCACATACGATGGTACAGCGATACAGTTGAAAGGCAGGTGATAGGATGATCCAGTTAGATTTACGAAGCTCGACACCCATTTACGAGCAGATTATTTCTCAGTACAAATATATGATGCTGCAGGGATATTTGAAAGAAGGAGATGCGATTCCTTCTGTGAGAAAGCTGGCAATGGAGCTGGAGGTGACTCCGGGAACGGTGGCAAAAGCATATCGGGAACTGGAACAACAGGGATTGATTCATACGATCCGCGGGAGAGGAACTTACATTTCTGAAATTTTGAAGGAACCGTCAAAGCCTGAGGAGGGAGTGATCGAGGCGATGAAAGAGAAGATGCGGCAGCAGTGTATGGAGTTGATCTATCAGGGCTTGGATCGGGAAGAGATCCTGAAATTGATGCAGGAAATATTAGATGATCTGCAGGGAGGAGAATAACATGATAGAAGTAAACGGTTTATATAAAGGATATAGTGCCGGTGGGAAAAATGTTTTGAAAGATGTCAGTTTCCATGTAGAAGAAGGATCGATCCATGGTCTGATCGGAAAAAATGGAAGCGGCAAGACAACGATCATCAAGTGTCTTACAGGAATCTATAGTCCGGATGCCGGTGAGGTACGGGTGATGGGACAGCCGGTCTTTGACAATCCAGCGATCAAGGAACAGGTTGGATATGTGGCAGACAGCAACCAGATGTTTTCGTCTTACAAAGTAAAAACACTGGCAAAGATGTATGAAGGGATGTTTACCGATTTTTCGAAAGAAGAATATGCAAGATTGAGACATATGTTTCAGGTCGATGAAAACAAGAAGATCGGCCAGATGTCCAAGGGACAGCAGATGAAAGCCTCATTTGTGCTCAATATGGCGCGAAATCCAAAGATTTTAATCCTGGATGAGCCAACATCCGGTCTGGATGCGATCGCAAAGAGAGATCTGCTGGATGAGCTGTTGTCGGCAGTGGAAATGAAAGGGATGACCGTTCTGATCTCATCACATCATTTATCCGAATTGGAAAAGATCTGTGATGTGGTTACGATGATACGGGATGGCAGAGTGGAAATCAATGCCGATATTGATGGCGTTACCCGTCAGGTGGCCAAATACCAGGTTGTATTTGGTGAGGATATGCCAAAAGAATTGTTTGAGCACGACGAGGTACTTCATTATTCACATGTGGGAAGTGTGTATACCGTAGTTGTGAATTGCTCGGATGGAACATTTGCAGAAGATATGAAAGCGTTGGGAGCAAGTCTGGTGGAAGAACTTCCGGTGGGATTGGAAGAAAGTTTTGTATATATGAATAAATATGAGGGAGGCGAGGAAGATGCATAAAAAACGGATGTTAGTTACTTACGAGATAAAGAAGATCCTGCTTTTTGTGTTGATCAGTCTGATCACAGCGCTGGGAATTTTTGCAGTTCTGAATGATGGTGTAAGAGCTCACTATTACAATCTGTATCTGTCAAATACCGTGCTGAATATGGATGGTGGCTGCCTGTTTGGTGATTATCTGTGCCTGATCCTGCAGCGATTGACGCCACTTGGATTGTTTGTGTTTGGTATGATGGCGCTGGTGCAGTTTTCGGATACCCACAACCGCAAAGCGAGGGAATATATGGCATCCCTTCCATTTACACGGAAGAGAAGATTTCTGACGAAAGTTGCGGTTGGATATGGATTGATCACCGTATGGTCGTTGTTTGTCTGCGTGGGTGCTTTGTGTATACAGAAAGCGTACTGGCCGGCCATGACCAAAGTAAATCTTTTGTATGATAATTTTGCACAGCTTATGGGAGCCGATACCTATTTGCATACGATCCGTACGATCGGGCTTATGTGGCTGATCTTTATGGCAATGTACAGTGTATATGTATTTACCAATGTCGTAATAAAGAGCAAAGTCGTTGCTTTTATCAATGGCCTGCTTTTGGTGATCTGTCCATTTTTCAGTGCCAATGTGTTTTACGGTGTGAAAGTAAGTAACAGTCTATTCAATTATGTGTGGTTGTTTGGACACAAAGTCAATGAAACAATCTTAAACCGCTATTTTGGCGTATTGGTCGGCGCCGGATATGGAACGGAGATCACTCAAGGGGAAACTACTCAGTATTACACCGCACTGGCTTACGGAAGAGTGGGAATTTTATATGCGATCGTGATTGCCATATTGGTTGTGACATTTATCCTGGCATTTCATTTTTCACATAAAACCGATGCTGCGATGGATGCGTCTCTGATCCCATCGTATTCCATGAAAATTGCGTTCTCGGCATTATATGGCTGGCTGCTCGCAATCGGTACCGTATTTTTCATAGGCAGCTTTAAGGCAATCCCGATTGCCATTGTAGTGGGAATTATCGTAGGCATACTTGCCTTTGTTTTGATCAGAAAGAGATAGGGGGATGGAATCATGGCTAAGAAGATAGCATTGTTCGCACTGGTTTGTGTGATGCTGACCGGATGTGGAAAGCCGGATGCGGTCGTGGACAAAGTAAAAGAAACGAAGTATCCGTTTGTCAGCAGTGTGTATGAATCAGTGTCAGATAAAAAGAAGGATTCTCAAGCGGAAATCGTGTATTATTCTGACGCAGAACAGCGCCTGGAACTGGTAAAGAAGATGGATCAATTGTACCGTGACAGTAAAAAGAAATATGAAACGTTTGCAGACGAAACTTACTTTGACATTGAACGGGGCTTTTTGAAAGATGTAAAGAGTTTTCCGGATGGTATCAATGATGAATTAAGTGATTCCATTGCTTTTTGCAGTAAAAAAGATGCACTGGCATTTGCCGGTGAATTGCAGAATCTGGGATTTCATGTTGAAGATCTGACCACTTCATTAGAAAAAGGAATAACAGAGTCGGATGGAACCTGGCCGACATATGTGTACAATGGAATATCGCTTAATATTGTAAAAAGTTCCAGCGGCTATTATGGGGAGTCCTATGATGGAGAAGATGATGAGGCAACTTCCAAGCCACTTTACATTTTTACAATGACGGTAAAAAAATGGAATTTCCAGACACCGGAAACCTATCAGGATATTCTCATGCCTTTGGTTGAGCATGGTTTTTCGGTCGAATCAGTTCGCTTGGGAGGCACGATGGATATCGTCCAACTGGTAGGAGAAACGGCGGTATCATACAGCAACTGTGACAATCATCTTGTTTTGTATTTTCAGGATGGAAAATTGATCCAGATTGAGAACTATTTCTGGCTCAATGTATTTATTGATACAAAGACGATCTTTTCTGAAATTGAGCGGGAGGGAATGACCCAGCTGATCGCCCGACTTGCCGGTGATGAAAAGACAGCAGAAGATTTTGTAAACAATACCGTATACAATGGCAAAAAACATGGATCTGTGGGAAAGGCAAACTGGAGATTAGAAGAAAAAACGAATGGTTTGTATCAGATGACGATCCAATAGCGAAGAAAAAAAGAATTTCATGAAAAAACCTTGACCTTTGTGCAAGACAAATGAGTAGCATATATGGTAACATGAATTGAAAAGGAGGTTTTTTCATGGGAACAACAGCCGTATCTTTGGAAAAAAGAACAAATAAGGTCAACATCACGAATAAGCAATTTCTCATGTTTATTTTTAAAACTTCCCTTCCTTTGATCATTCAGAATGTGTTTATGCAGAGTCTGGATTTTTTGGATCAGGTAATGGTTAGTTCACTGGGAACGAAAGAAATTGCGGCGATCGGTGTGTGTACGAAGATTGTCAGTATGTATTTTGCTGCACTTTATGGCGGCGGATCGGGCAGCGCATTTTTTCTGAACCAGTATTATGGTAAAGATGATACGAAAAATTATCGGAGAATGTTTGGTGTCAATGTCAGCTTCTGTATGCTGGCAAGCATCTGTATGGCAGTTTTAGTATTCGCATTTCCAACGCAGATCATGAGATTGTTTAACTCGGATCCGGTCGTTGTGGGAAGTGGTGTCCGCTATTTCCGGGTTGCCGGATTTGCGTATCTGTTTTGCGGCATCACATTTCCGATCTCTTATGCGCTGAAAGGTATGGGATATGTCAAGCAGACGTTGACGGTTACCGTTGTCAGCATTGTTACGAATGTTGTCCTCAATTACATTTTTATTTTTGGACCATTCGGACTGCCATCCTTTGGTGTTATGGGAGCAGCGATGGGAACTGTGTTCTCGCGATTGCTTGAATTTCTGTGCTACATTGTGTGGATTTACAAGACAAGATTTGAACTTCTTAAGTTTGGAAAAGATATGTTCCGCCTGACGAAAAAAAGAGTGGCAGAGTATTTAAAACGTGTATTACCGCTGATCTTCAACGAGATCATGTGGTCGGCAGGATTTACGGTTTACTTCATTATATATGGAAGACGCAGTACCGATGCACTCTCTGCGATCAGTATCATGAATACGATGCTGATGGTATCCAAACTGATCCTCGGAGGCTTTTCTGGAGCCAGCCAGATCGCCCTTGGCAGAGCGCTTGGAAGACGCGAGGATGAATTGGTAGACTGGTATGTGAAACGCTTTGTTTTCATTGCGTTGATCGTAGGAATTGTAACCGCGAGCTTGATGATCGCGATTTCCACACCACTGTTGTCGATCTATGGCATCGTTGGAACACAGACCGGTGTCTATGTAAAACAATGTATGATGGTTTTGGCGGCATATGCTCTTTTGGATTCGCTGACTTCGATCAATGTGGAAGGATTTTTCCGCGTGGCAGGAGATACCAACTTTATTGCTTTTATTGATATGGGAAGTGTCTGGATCATCGGTGTTACCTTTACTTTTGTGACAGGAATTTTATTACAGCTTCCGGTGGCAGCTATGTTTTGCGCAGTAGTGGTGACAGAGATTTATAAGCTGCCGATCATCTATCATCGTCTGGCTTCAAAAAAGTGGATCCATTATGCGTAATAAAATTTTTTGAATAAAATTTTCAAAAAACCTTGACATTTGTGTAACATAAAGGTATATATTGAGGTTGTAAAAACAAAAACCAATGGAGGTTTTGGTTCTGAGAGGAACCAAGACCTCCATTTTTGTTTGTCAGAAACTTTCTTTGTGAAAGGGGAATTGTGTATGAGTTGGATAAAGTACATTGCAAAAAAGATTATAACGATCCTTGTTATTATGTTGATCGTTTCTGCTTTTGTTTTTATGGCATTGAGATTATCCAAAGCGGATCCATTGACGGTATGCATTGGAAACTCAAGGTCAACGGAGCAGCTTCGACAACAGTACACAACGGAGTATCATCTCGATCAGCCGGTATTCAAACAATACATGATCTGGTTGAAAGGAGTATTTACCGGGGATCTTGGCACTGATTGGGTAACCAAACAGGATATTGGTCTTCAGATTACTCAGAGAATTCCAGTTACGATCGGTCTTGTAGTATTCAGTACGATCATTGGAACGCTGTTAGCAATCCTGCTTGGTGTATTTTCCGCAAGGATGCGAGGCACCTGGGTCGATTCGGTAATATCCGTATTTATGCTGATCGTATCCAGCGTTCCCTCCTTCCTTCTGGGAATTATCGTTATCATCTTGTTTGCTCAGTTTGTTCCGGGATATTCCTTTATTGGAACCTTTAGTAATTTCGGAGAATATATACAGCGCTTGATGATCCCGAGCATTGTAATGGCACTCAGCCTGGTTGCTCTTTTGGGAAGAGTAACGCGAAGCAGCATGATCCAGCAGTTTCAATCTTCCTATATTACGACAGCAGAGGCGAAAGGAATCGGCCGAAAGAGCATTATTTACAAACACGCATTTCATAATGGTGTGATTCCGGTTTTGACAGTTGCCGGTTATATGTTTGCCGCTTCGATCGGTTCGACCGTATTGGTAGAAACCATCTTTTCACTTCCCGGCATCGGAGGTCTTTTGATCACCGCAATCCAGCAGAATAACTTCCCGGTAACGCAGGTACTGGTACTGATCATGCTGGCAGCTTATATGATCATGAGTTTTGTAGTAGATGTACTCTACACCGTGATCGATCCTCGAGTATCACTACAGTAAATGGAAGGGAAGTGTACCTATGAAAAAAGAAAAAAAGCAGAGAAAAGATAATGTGGGCAGCTTTTTTACCCCAAAAGTAATTGTTTGCGGAATCATTCTTGTCCTTGTTTTACTGGCAGCAATTTTTTATAAGGTTGTTGCTACACACGATCCGCTGGAAGTAAACGCAGCTGATATGTACGCCAAAGCAATGGCAAACGGACATTTGCTTGGCGCAGACAAACTGGGACGCGATCTGTTCTCAAGGCTGGTATATGGAGCACATAGTTCCGTGATCAACGCATTTTTGATCGTAATCTTTGAGATTATCGTCGGCGTGCCGATCGGCCTGATCTGTGGTTATTACGGTGGCTGGCTGGACAACTTGATCATGCGTGTCTGGGATGTTGTCTGCTCCCTTCCACCATTGCTTCTTTCATTTATTTTGATTGCAATTTTTGGAAAAGGTGGTCTTACCGGCGTTATCGCCATCGGTATTTCGTTTGTACCATTGACAGCAAAGCTGGCGCGATCGCTCATTATGACAGAGAAGAAAGCAGTTTACATTGAAGCCTGTAAATCTATGGGATATTCGGATATGAGAATCATTTTCATCCATATCCTTCCTAATATTATAACAACAATGATATCACAGTTTACGCTGGATATTGGAAATGCGATCGTAGCAATGGCAACGCTGAGTTATCTGGGACTTGGTGTTCAGCCGCCATCAGCCGATTGGGGAAGTTTGTTGGAAGATGGTATGGCAAACATCTACAGCAACCCGGTACTTTTGATCGCACCGGCGCTGGTGATCAGCATCACAACGATCGCAATCAATATTTTTAGTGATGGAATTCAGGAATACATTGATCCATCGCAGAGAAAATTGCCATCCTTTAAAAAATACATGAAGAAAATGGCGAGAATGGAGGCAGCTTATGGACAAAAATAATCTGGTAGAAATTCGCGATCTTCGTGTGGATTTTATGACAGTACGAGGCATTGTATATGCCGTTCAGGGCGTCAATTATGACGTAAAAAAAGGTGAGATTCATGGCATTGTGGGAGAAAGCGGATGTGGAAAGAGCGTTTCTTCCAAAACACTTCTCAGACTGCACGATGCAGAACGGACAAGGTATTCCGGAAACGTGTGGTTTGACAATGGAGATCAGGAAATCGATATTCTTGCACTCAATGATAAAGAAGTACAGCAGATGCGGGGAAAAGACATTTCGATGATTTTTCAGGATCCGATGACTTCGCTCAACCCGATTATGAAAGCCGGCGAACAGATCGCCGAGGTGGTCCGATGCAAACTGGGCATGAACCGGGCTGAGGCAAAAAAATATGTACTGAATCTGTTTGAAGACGTTGGCATTTATCCGGCAGAAAAGCGATATGAACAGTACCCATTTGAGATGAGCGGCGGTATGCTGCAGCGAATCATGATCGCGATGGCGCTGTCAACAAAGCCGAAACTGCTGATCGCAGATGAGCCGACAACAGCTCTGGATGTAACGATCCAGGCGCAGATCTTAAAACTCATTAAAGAACTGGCAAAGAAAAATGGAACATCCGTTATTTTTATTACCCATAACCTGGGCGTCGTTGCAGAAATCTGTGACAGTGTATCGGTAATGTATGCCGGACGGGTTGTTGAATGTGGAAGTGTACTGGATATTTTCGACCGGCCAAGTCATCCATATACCAAAGCATTGCTGGCAAGCAATCCAAAAGCAGCTGACACCGCAAAGTATATGACGACGATACCCGGAACTCCACCGTTATTATACAGTGAGTTTACCGGATGTCCATTTGCACCAAGATGCCAATACGCTACGGAAGCTTGTGGCAATGGCTTGCCTCAAATGCAGGAAATTGGGGCAGGACATACAGCAGCTTGCTGCAACATAGGAAATCTTGGAGGTGAGGGAAAATGACAGAGAACTTAATCGAAGCAAACCATTTAATGAAATATTTTAAATTGGGGAATGAAAAGATTTCAAAAGCAAAAGTAAAATACCTTCATGCAGTTGATGATGTGAGTTTTACGATCCGGAAGGGCGAGATTTTCGGAATTATCGGCGAAAGCGGATCCGGAAAATCGACGATAGGAAAATGTATTTTACGTTTGATCGACAGCGACTCGGGAGAAGTAATATTAAATGGAAAAGATGTAACCAAACTAAGCCAGAAAGAATTAAAGGCAATGCGCGGCAATATGCAGATGGTATTCCAGAACCCACTTGCTTCCTTTAATCCGAAGAAGAAACTGGGGGATGCCTTTTGGGAATATGCAAAGTTTTTGAAGATTCCAAGAGCGGAATATGAAAAACGAATGAAAGAACTGCTTGACTACATTAATCTTGCTGATGATGTCCTCAGCAGACTGCCAAAAGAACTTAGTGGTGGACAGCTGCAGCGACTGGCATTTGCCAGAGCCATCTTGTCAGAACCGGATTTTCTTTTAGCAGATGAGCCGGTATCGGCATTGGATGTGTCCGTCCAGGCGCAGATTTTGAATCTGATGCTGGATCTGAAAGAGAAAAAAGGACAAACGATGTTGTTTATTTCCCACGACCTTAACGTGGTCAAACATATTTGTGAACGGGTAGCCGTTGTTTATCTCGGCGTGATCGTGGAAATGGGTGATATTGAGACGGTTTACAGCCATGCAAGACATCCATACACACAGGCGCTGATCTCGGCGAAACCAAAGGAACATCCGTTGGAACAAAAAGAGCGGATCATTCTGGAGGGGGATGTGCCAAACGCCATTAATGTAAAAGAAGGATGTCGGTTTGCCACTCGTTGTACAAGGTACAAAGAAGGATTGTGCGATCACCGCACACCGAAATTGAAAGAAGTGGAAGAAGGCCACTTTGTAGCATGTCATTATGCATGATTCGCTGTATAAGCGTTGATTGATAAATAATACCGAAGAAAAGGAGCGATGACTATGAGAAAATGGAAAAAAATTGTAGCACTTGCATTGACGGTAGTAACTGCCGTGGGAACACTCACCGGTTGCGGTGGCTCCGGAAACAGTAAAAGTGCAGTGGATGAATCAGGAAAAGTGGTATTGAAAGTAGGTAGTATCGGAGAGCCAAACTCATTGGATCCGAAAGATTTTAACTATTATCAGGAAATTGGTTATGATTTTTACAGTCGTTTATTGAAGTTTACCCAGGACGGAAGTGATGTAGAGCCGGATCTGGCAGAGTCCTGGAAACAGGTCGATGACACCACATATACATATAAGATCCGTGAGGGCGTCAAGTTCTCAGATGGCAAGGATCTTACAATGGATGATGTGTTGTATTCTATGGAGCGTGTAACGAAAAACGAGTACAGTATGAGTTATCTGTTCTCGAATGTAAAGAAATTCTCCGTGGACAAAGACTCATGGACACTGACGGTAAAATTAAAACAGCCGGACAGCACATGGAAATATGTTCCGGCAACTTCTCCTTGTACGATCGTGGAAAAAGAGGTCTGCGAGAAAGAAGGCGACAAATACGGAAGTCATGAAGGTTCTGTTGTTGGTACCGGCCCATACAAATTTGTATCCTGGACTGCTGGTTCTGAGATTGTATATGAAAAGAATCCGGACTGGTTTGGCGGAGCAGAAAATGTAGATGTAGACCGTGTTGAGTACTATATCATGTCTGACTCCAGTACGATTGCGCTGGCTTGTAAGAGCGGTACGATCGATATGGGATGCCGTCTGCAGAACTCAGAGTACTCAATCATTGATGGATTGTCCAACTTTGAATTTACAACGGCAAAAGGAACGAATACCGAATTTATTTCGTTGAACACAGAGATTGCACCATTTGACGATGTAAATGCCAGAAAAGCATTGGCATACTGTGTTGATTCACAGGCAGTTACCGAGCAGATCGGTGGACGATATGCGACAAAACTTCCTACGGTTTCCATTACAGAATCCATGAAGTATATGAATGAAGGCAAATGGGATGAATTGTTTGGCAGCTTAGAGGATTATACCGTACAGGATTTTGATAAAGCAAAAGAGTACCTTGCTAAATCCAAATATCCGAATGGATTTGAATTTGATTGTTATACAACGCCGGCACTGGTTAATGAAATGGAAGTTATACAGTCGATGTGTGCACAGGTTGGTATTACGATGAACATCGTTAAGATTTTGGAATCCGACAGCTTTACATATTCGTATGGATACAATGCTGATGAAGAGGGACATCGTCCATATCAGGCATTAGCAGGTGGCTGGATCTCAGACTATGTAGATCCTGTTGGTCAGCTGAAAACGGTATATCACAGCGATGCAACCGCAACTGGTGGCGCAAACAAAGCAATGTGGAAAAATACAGAATTTGATGATCTGATCAACAAGTCTTACCTTACAACCGACGACAATAAACGTCTTGAGTACTTCTTGGAAGCTACTAAGATCGCATCGGAAGCATGCCCATACATTGATCTGTATGAAAAAGATACCTTGTATGCGTTGAATAAAAACTTTACTTATACACCAAGTCCTCAGGACTTCTGGAACTTCAGCTACGCAAATGTAAAATATGTAGGTGAAAAATAATCCGGACAAAAAACGATGGAGGGATGTTATGTTTTCTTCAATTGATACCATTTGGGTTCTGATATGTGCGGTTCTTGTCTTTATGATGCAGGCGGGATTTGCTATGTTGGAAACCGGATTTACACGAACGAAAAATGCAGGAAACATTATCATGAAAAATGTAATGGACTTCTGTATCGGCGTGATCTGCTTTTGGCTCATAGGCTTCGGGCTTATGCATGGCACAGCGGTCAAGGGATTCATCGGAATCCCGGACCTCTTTGCCAAAGGCGATTACAGCAGCAGTATACCGAGTGTGGTATATGTAGTGTGGCAGTTGTTCTTCTGTGCTACAGCAGCAACGATCGTATCGGGCGCGATGGCAGAAAGAACCTCCTTTAAAGCATATGTGATCTATTCCGTTGTGATCAGTGCGTTGGTATATCCGATCACCGGATGCTGGATCTGGAATGATGGTGGCTGGCTTGCTAGTTTAGGATTTCATGATCTGGCAGGAGGAACCGCTGTTCATGTTGTCGGTGGTATGAGTGGACTGATGGGAGCCGCCATGTTAGGACCACGACTTGGAAAGTACCGCAAAGGAAAGTCTCAGGCAATTCCGGGACACAGTCTTCCGCTTGCCGCGATCGGTGTATTTTTCCTCTGGATCGGCTGGTTTGGATTCAACGGTGGTTCTCTGTTGGGAGCAACCGGAGATGGTACACTGACCGGGATTGGAAACATTGTATTAAATACAACATTAAGTTCCGCTGCATGTGCGGTAACGACGATGATCGTTACCTGGGTACGATATGGTAAAAGTGATGTAAGCATGACATTGAACTCGATCATCGCCGGACTGGTAGCGATCACGGCAGGCGCCGATGTGGTAACCAGCTATGCTGCCGTTATCATCGGTGTTGGCGCTTCTTTTGTTGTGATCTTTGGCATTGAGTTTATCGATCATGTGCTTCATGTGGATGATCCGGTGGGCGCCGTTTCCGTACATGGCTTGTGCGGCGCATTCGGATCGATCATGGTGGGATTCTTTTCCACGACAGATGGTGTGTTTTATGCCGGAACATTCCGGCAGCTGGGAATCCAGTGCCTCGGTGTCGTTGTCGTAGCAGCGTGGATCATCGTGGTCATGGGACTTGTCTTTTTCCTCATGAAAAAGACGATCGGGATCCGTGTTTCCTTTGATTCGGAGGTGAAAGGACTGGATAAAACCGAACATGGCCTTAGCAGCAGTTATATGGATTTTATCAACTCTTCCTTCCAGGAATTTGAATCTTACAGCACAAAAGCTGACCAGGGTAAAAAAGTCATGGTTGTGGATCAGAAAACCGTTTTGGATCCATCGGCATATAAATCCGATGGAAAGATCCGCAAAGTTGTGGTGCTGATGAATGCTTCCAAATTTGAGATGTTAAAGGATGCACTCGATGAGATCGAGATCACCGGTATGACCGTGACGCAGGTTAATGGTTGTGGTATTCAAAAGGGAAGCACCGAATATTACCGTGGAGCAGAGCATACCTCACATCTGCTTCCGAAAGTTAAGGTTGAGATCGTTATCTGTACGGTGCCGCTGGCACTTCTGATCGATACGATCAAACGGACGTTGTATACCGGAAATATCGGAGACGGAAAGATCTTCGTCTATGAAGTGGATCAGGTTGTGAAGATCCGTACCGATGAAGAAGGAAAAATGGCTTTGGAATAAGGTGATGGAATGAAGCAAAAAGAACTATATACGGTATCGGAATTTGCAAAGCTTCGAAATCTCACAGCAGAGACATTGCGGCACTATGACCGGATCGGGCTTTTGAAACCGGCATATATTGATCCGGAGACAAATTATCGGTACTACTCCATTTTTCAATATGAAAAACTGGGAACGATCAAAGAACTCCGGCAGTTGGGCGTTTCGCTGGATGTGATCTGTGATTACTTTAAGGATCGAAACGTGGAAAAATCAAAGGCAATTCTGGAAAAATGCTACGATGAGATCCGCAAAAAGAAAAAAGAGATGGAAGAACTGGAGCAGGTTGTGAAGGACAAGCTGGAGTATTTCAACAATATACAGCTTATGACAGAAGAATTGACGCCAAAGATCCTGAAGGAAAAAGAGCGGTATGTATTTTCTTCTGCAAGCCGGGTAAGAGATGAGGACGCTATGGGATATGAGTGGACGATCCTGGAAAAAAATCTGACGGAGATCAGTCCTATCCTGGCGTCAAGCCGGATCGGTTACTTCTTTACTTATCAGGAAGATGCCAATGTGGATACATTGAAAAAAACACCATTTATCTTTTCACATCCATCGGAAAACGGTGGACAGAATCTGGTGGAAACCATTCCGGCAGGAGAGTACCTGGATATTTATGTAAGAGGATACCGCAATCTGCAAAAGCCTTATGATCTCATGGGGCGTTATATGAAAGAAAATGGCTATCGACCTGCTGGAAAAGTGATGACATTTTTTCCGGTAGATGTGACAGTGACGGATGAAGAAAAAGAAGGAATGATGGAACTTCAGGTTGCTGTAGAAAAAATAGAAAGATAGGTAGAGATACCTAGGACAGGAGGAAACTATGAGTGAAATGAAAGACAAACAGATGGCAGGAAAAGGCCCGGCTGGACTTTCTACCTTTTTTGATCTGCCATATTCAAAAGATTTTCAGGGAAAAGATTATGTGGTATTTGGAACCCCGTTTGATACATTGACAACAGCAAGAGGCGGCACTCGTTTAGGACCGTCCTGCATGCGTGAAGCATATGGAAACAGTCGTTACAATCCGGATCTGGGAATTGACATCTACCGCTACATTGATGGTGTGGATTATGGAGATATTCCGGTTTATAACGGAGAAACGATGAAAACGTTTGATTCTATTACAGACAATATCGAGATGTTCGCAAAAGCCGGTGTGATCCCGGTAAATTTAGGAGGCGATCATTCGATTGCGTTCCCGGAACTCAGAGGATATAAGAAAGTATACGGAAAGGTTGCCATTGTGCATTTTGATTCCCATTCCGACACCGGATATCATGAGATGCCAAAAGAAGCACCATATGATCACGGTACTCCGTTCAAAGATGCGATTGAAAATGATTGCGTGGATACCGCACATTCCATTCAGATCGGTATGCGGGGAGCAAATCAGAAGACCACACATGATTTTGCCCACAAATCCGGAATGGATATGATCACGGCTTACAAGCTTCATGAGATGGGAATTGACGCCGCTGCAAAGCAGATCCGCGAAAAAGTCGGAGATACTCCGGTATTTGTAACCTTTGATATTGACTTTTTGGATCCGGCGTATGCACCGGGAACCGGAACTCCGGTACAGGGAGGTTTCTCTACCTGGGAAGCGCTCGAACTGATCCGAAAAGGACTGTTGGGACTGAATTTTGTGGGATTCAATATTGTATGTGTAGACCCATTGTATGATATCGGCGGCATTACCGCTATGGCAGGAAGCCGTGTGGCATATGAATTTATCTCCCTGCTTGCATGCAAAAAAGCAGGAATTACAACCTACAAGGGATTTGGTAAATAGAAAGGAAGGAATGTCATGAGTGAAATGTTTTATGAAGGCGGAGCTCCAAGCTTTTCCGCAATATGTACAATGTATAATGTTCCTTTTAAAAAGGATTTAAAAGAAGTGGACTTTGCGATTGAGGGATTTCCTTTTGAGGCAGGTTCGGTAAACCGTGCAGAAACCAGATATGCACCGGGTGCGATCCGCAATGATGTTTCCTTCAAAGGCAGTCTGGGATATTCAGAGGTTCTGGATGTGGATGCCGATGAGTACTTGAGCGGCACAGACCTGGGAGAAGCCCCGATCCTGTTTGGCTATAAAGAGCCTTCCCTGCGGATCATGCAGGAAGAAAGCAAGAAGATCGTGGATGCAGATACTATGTTGATCGGCCTTGGTGGTGGACAGCTGGTAACACTTGCGGAGCTGCGTGCGATGAAAGAAAAATACGGTCCGGTAGCACTGATCCACTTTGCGGCAGAACGGTCTTGTTTAGATAAAGAAGAAAAATATGACGATTCAACCGTTGTGATCCGGGCTGTTGAGGAAGGACTGATCGATCCGGCAGCATCCATTCAGCTGGGGATCCGCGGTGGTTATGAATCGAAAGAAGAGTGTGAATTTGCAAAAGATCTTGGAATGAAAGTGCTTACAGCATCCGCTATGTATGATATGACAGAGGAAGCTGTTCTGGAAGAGATTAAAAAAGCAGTCGGAGACAAACCGGCATTTGTATCGCTGGATATGAATTTCTTAGATCCGGTTTATGCACCTGGTGTAGAGAATCCGGTTGTTGGTGGTTTTTCCACTCACTATCTTGCCAAATTACTGCGTGGCATTGGCATGGAACATACGGTAAAAGGAATCGATGTTGTCAATGTTACTCCTGCATATGACACAGGAAAGGTAACCGCGCAGGCAAGTAGTTCATTGATCAAGAGTTTCTTATTTGGTGTTGCGAAAAAGAAACAGAATGGAGGCACATTATGAGAGATTTAGGACAGGAAAAATTTTCAGGGATCTATTCCTTTTTAGGATTACCGGCAACAACAGACATTTCAGAAGATACAGACTGCGTTATCTATGGTATGCCGATGGATATTGGAACAACAAACCGTGCAGGTACACGATTCGGTCCAAAGACCATTCGCCGTTACGGAAGCTGCAAACCGTATCATGAAGAACTGGGGATTGATATATTTGACGATTTCAAGGCGATTGATTACGGCGATATGAAGATGTCCGAGGGATACATCATTGATGATATGACAACGGTTATCAACACCGTAGAAGGCATTTTGGAAAAAGGCGTGAAAACGATCGGTATCGGCGGAGATCACACACTGGCCTATCCGGAACTTGTGGCAATGAAACACAAGTATGGCAAGGTTGCGCTGATCCATTTTGACTCCCATACCGATACCTGGGAGTGGCCGGCAGCGAATGATACGACGCTGATCAATCATGCAACACCGTTCCGCCTGGCAATGGAGCGGGAATGTCTGGCAGAAGGACATATCGTTCAGGTTGGTATGAGAGGCGGCCTGCTGTCAGATAAAGATCATGAGTATGCGCTGACACATGGATTCCGCATTATCACAGGAAATGAAGTTCATGATATGGGTATGGATACTTGTGCCGAAGAGATCCGCAAGACCGTTGGCGATATGCCGGTATTTGTAACCTTTGATATTGACTTTTTGGATCCTGCGTATGCACCGGGAACCGGAACTCCGGTATGCGGCGGATTTTCCACGGCAGAGGCACTCACCCTGCTTCGCAAATCATTGCCGGGCCTTAATATCGTAGGTATGGACATCGTTGAGGTTGCACCGGAGTATGACCCAACCGAGGCCACCGCATATGCGGCACAGGCAATTCTTCGTGAATTTGTTTCGGTATTGTCATATAACAAGAAAAATAAATAATGTGTGAACAACACGCAACAGGCACTGGTACGCGAAGGTACAGTGCCTATTGTTGCATTATTCCTTTGGGGAAATGGAGGTTATTACAATGCGATTGACACCAAGAGAAAGTGAAAAACTGATGTTACATTATGCCGGATTTCTGGCAAAACAGCGGCTTGACCGCGGGTTGAAGTTAAATTACCCGGAAGCCGTTGCCTATATTTCGATGGAACTTCTGGAACTGGCAAGAGAAGGCAAAACGGTAGCCGAACTGATGCAGCTCGGCAAAAAAATGCTGGATACGACGCAGGTGATGGAAGGCGTTCCGGAAATGATCCATGAGATCCAGCTGGAGGCAACCTTCCCGGATGGAACGAAACTGGTTACTGTCCACGATCCGATTCCGTCGGATCATCAGCTGATTCCGGGAGAGATCATTCCGGAGCCGGGTACGATACGACTGAATGAGGGAAAAGAGACAGTATCTTTGGAAGTGACGAATACGGCAGACCGGCCGGTACAGGTTGGCTCTCATTATCATTTCTTTGAGGTAAATAAATTGTTGAGCTTTGACCGTGAAAGGGCATACGGAATGCATCTCGATATTCCGGCGGGAACGGCGGTCCGTTTTGAACCGGGAGAAACCAAACAGGTTACCCTGACAACGATCGGAGGCAGCAGAGAGGGACACGGACTGAATGGTCTGGTCGAAGGCAAACTTGACGATCCGGGTGTCCGGGAGGCTGCCATACAAAAGGGAAAAGAAAATGGATTTTTAGGACTCTAGGAGGTGGAAAACATGGTAGAGATTTCAAGGAAAGATTATGCAGCGATGTATGGTCCTACAACAGGAGACCGCGTGCGTTTGGCAGATACTTCGCTGGTAGTAGAAGTGGAAAAAGATTACTGCGTGTATGGAGATGAGGCAAAATTCGGAGGTGGAAAATCTCTTCGTGACGGAATGGGACAGTCCAGTACGCATCGCGATGAAGAGTGTCTGGATACGGTCATCACAAGTGCGCTGGTCATTGACACAACCGGAATTTATAAAGCTGATATCGGCATTAAAGATGGAAAGATCGCCGGCATTGGCAAAGCGGGCAATCCACATATTATGGATGGCGTAGATGAGAATATGATCATTGGAAGTTCTACGGAGGCAATTGCCGGAGAGGGCTTGATCCTTACGGCAGGTGGAATTGACACCCATATTCATTTTATATCGCCGACACAGGTGCATACAGCACTGTATAGCGGAGTGACAACGATGATCGGTGGCGGAACCGGCCCTGCCGACGGAACCAATGCAACGACATGCACACCGGGAAAATACAACATTCACAAGATGCTGCAGGCGGCAGAAGGAATGCCGATGAACTTTGGATTTTTAGGAAAAGGAAATTCCTCGGATCCGGCGACGCTGGAAGAACAGGTAAAAGCCGGTGCTGCCGGACTCAAGCTTCATGAAGACTGGGGCTCCACACCGAAGGCGATTGATACATGTCTTTCGGTGGCTGACCAATATGATGTTCAGGTTTCCATCCATACGGACACGTTGAATGAAGGTGGATTTGTGGAAGATACGATCAATGCTTTTCATGGCAGAACGATCCACACATATCATACCGAGGGCGCCGGGGGCGGCCATGCGCCGGACATCATCCGGGCAGCAGCATTTCCGAATGTATTGCCATCTTCTACCAATCCAACGATGCCATTTACCAAAAACACGATCGATGAACATCTGGATATGTTGATGGTCTGCCATCACCTGGATAAAAACAACAAGGAAGATGTGGCATTTGCGGACTCGCGGATCCGGCCGGAGACGATCGCAGCGGAAGATATTCTTCATGATATGGGAATCTTTTCTATGATGAGTTCCGATTCACAGGCAATGGGACGTGTCGGAGAGGTTATCATAAGAACCTGGCAGACCGCAGATAAAATGAAAAAACAGCGCGGGATTCTGGAAGGCGACAGTGAGCGCAATGACAATGAACGTGTAAAGCGGTATATCTCAAAATACACGATCAATCCGGCGATCACACATGGCATTTCAGAGTATGTGGGTTCGGTAGAAACCGGAAAGTTTGCTGACCTCGTATTGTGGCGTCCGGATATGTTTGGCGTAAAACCGGAAATGATCATAAAGGGCGGATTTATCTGTGCATCGAAAATGGGGGATGCCAATGCGTCCATCCCAACACCGCAGCCGGTTGTATATACCGACATGTTTGGCGGAATCGGTCAGGCGGTTAATAAAACTTCTATGACATTTGTTTCTCAGTATGCGTATGAGCATGATATCCAGGGCGAGCTATCTCTGGAGAAACTGGTCAAACCGGTTTCGCACTGCCGTGATATTGGCAAAAAAGATATGCGTCATAATGACCGCATTGCCAAGCTGGAGGTAGATCCGGAGACGTATACGGTAAAAGTGGATGGAGAAGAGATCCACTGTGAGCCGGCAGCAGAATTGCCATTGGCAAGAAGATATTTCTTATTTTAGGGGGAATGGATATGGTCGCAGAAAAAATACTTGGAAATATAAAGGACAAAGCAACCGACAAAGCCATTGTAAATGTTGATTTTGAATGGTTTGAACTGGAAAAAAAGAGAATCCGCAAGGTAGCCGGGGACGGAGAAGAACTTGGCGTCTGTGTGGAACAACCTTTGCGGGAGGGCGATATTCTGGGCGAGACAGAGTCCGTCATCTATGTGGTAAAATTGGTGCCGGCACATCTGATCAAAATATCGGTCAGCACGATGGAAGATATGGGGCGTCTTGGGTTTGAACTGGGAAACCGTCACCTCTCTTTGCAGATCACACCGTGGGAAGTGAAAGTCCCTTATGATGAGCCAACATTTTTATATCTGAAAAAGCTTGGATTTCAGGCGACAGAAGTAACCGAGCAGTTTCATGATTTTATTCAGTGCAAAGCTCATGGGGAGGCGCATCATCATGAACACAGCCATTCTTAAAATGATCCAGGTGTGTGACAGTCTGTTCCCGATTGGAGCGTTCACGCTGTCGAATGGATGGGAAACACTGGTTGCACAGAATCAATTGCGTAGCAGCATGGATCTAAAGGAGTATGTCAGCAGTTTTTTGGACATTCTTCCCTATAATGATCTGGGAACTATGATGCTTGCCTACGCGCATAGCGATGAGAAAGAGTACATCAAAGAACTAGATTCCCTTGCCATAGCGTTGAAGGCGCCAAGTGAGATCCGCGTGGGAAGTGAAAAGTTATGCCGGCGTTTTTTGAAGATCTGGCAGGATCACAAAGAATACGAAAGACTTACATGGTATTTTCAAAAGATCAAAGAGCGAAGAGTGGATGGCTGCCATGCGATCGCGGTCGGTTTGTATGCAAAAGAAATTGGATTGCCACAAAAGATCGCGGGTGAAATTTATGGATATAGTCTGTTGACCGCAGTTGTGACCAATGTGGTAAAAACAGTCCCACTCAGTCAGATGGATGGACAGAAGATTTTGGCAGAAAGTCAGGAACAGATTGGCAGTGCCGTGGCAAAGGCAGAAAAACTGGAATGGGATGATCTGGGTGTCGGCGGTACCGCATTTGACATTGCCGGCATGAACCATGAAATCTTATATTCCCGTTTATATATGAGTTAGGAGTGTGATTGTGATGAGTTATGTAAAAATTGGAGTGGGTGGTCCGGTTGGATCAGGCAAAACCGCGTTAATTGAACGTCTGACCCGGATCATGTCGAAAGAATACAGTATTTGCGTTGTTACCAATGATATTTATACGAAAGAAGATGCTCAGTTTTTGATTAAAAATTCAGCACTCGATCCGGAGCGGATCGTTGGTGTGGAAACCGGAGGATGTCCGCACACAGCGATTCGTGAGGACTGTTCCATGAACCTGGAAGCGGTGGAAGAAATGGCTGAAAAGTTTCCGGATGTTCAGATTATTTTTATTGAGAGTGGTGGAGATAACCTTTCTGCAACATTCAGCCCGGATCTGGCGGATGCTTCGATCTATGTAATTGATGTGGCACAGGGCGAGAAAATACCGAGAAAGGGAGGACCCGGAGTAACAAGATCGGATCTTCTTGTGATCAATAAGACGGATCTTGCTCCACTTGTAGGAGCCAGTCTGGAAGTGATGGCGGAAGATTCGAAGAGGATGAGGGAAGACCGCAAGTTTTTATTTACCAATCTGATGACCCTCGAAGGGGTTGATGAGGTGATCGACTGGATCAAAAAAGACGTGTTGTTTGAAGATCTTAAATAATTCCGCTGCATGGCATAAGATGGAATACCACTGGGAAGGGGGGAAAACAATGAAGAGTGAATTACATTTAAAAACTCATTTTGTACATGGGCAGACAGAAGTGGAAGATCTTTATTTCACCTCGCCATATAAGATCATGACACCTTTCGTAGATGGCCCCCGATCAGAATTTATGCAGATGTCCGCATCCGCAGGACTTTTAATGGGAGATGAATTTGATCTTCTGATTGAAGCAGGGGATCAGTGTCAGGTCAGCTATATTTCGCAGAGTTATGACAAAGTATTTAATACAAAAGAAGGAAAGGCGAAAAAACATGTGAAAATGTGCGTGGGCAAAGAGGCCTCTCTTTCCTACATGCCGTATCCCATCATTCCATTTGCGGGGAGTGATTATGAGGCAGACAGTGAAATCCGGCTGACATCCTCGTCGACTTTTTTGTATTGTGATATTTTTTCCAGCGGACGGACGGGAATGGGAGAGTCCTTTCAGATGAAACGCTTTGACAACAAAACCAGGATCTATCTGGAAGATTCCCTGGTTTTTGCGGATCACACCCTGTTGGATCCGGAGCATGTTGATTATGGGAAAAAGGGACTTTGGAATGGCTATACGAGAAACGGTATGCTGTACTTTTACCGGCCCGGGGATCTGCAGGAAGTTGTAGCGCGGATCCGTCAGCTGGCAGAAAAACAAGAAGCTCTTGTGACTGGTGTTACGCAGTGCAAAACAGGAGTTGTCCTGCGCGTACTGGGAGAACAATCGGATCCGATCTGGCGATTTTTTCAGGATATAAAGGGATGTTTGATCAAGTGATCAAAGAAGATTTCTCGCAATTGAGAACAGGATTAAAGCAATGATATAAAGGCAGGCAAGAGCGGTGTCTGCCTTTTTAAATTGCACACTCTGTCCGGTTACATAAAGATAGTCTGCTTTCAGGATCAGATAAAGAAGGACAGGCCATGTGACAAACAAAAAAGGATGAAAAGAAAATGCTGCATAGAAATCACCATGCAGCATAGACAGAAGCATCCGGGAAATACCGCATCCCGGACACTGCAGTCCAGTGATCAGGTGAATGACACAGGGAATACCCCAATTAGTGTGGATAACGACTATAGTATATGTCCCTAATATTGTGGCAATCAACATATCCCGTATCAAAATTTTCCTGATCGACTGTTTATTCATTTTGTGTTACCTTACTGGTTATCAGAATTAGATATCTGTGTTAGCTGTTGTAGCTGAACTGTGGTTCAAAGCATCCTGTGCAAGTGCATAGTTGATGATTCCAAGACCAAGAGCCTGAAGAATTACATACAAAATGCCGGTGTTGCTGGAAACCTGACCATCCTGGCTTTTGATGATATCAACTTTCTCGCCCAATTTGTAAGCCCAGTACCAGCCATAGATGTTACATGTAATGATGGTAAGGATCAATGCGAGTGGTCCACTTGCCAATTCGGTTTTACCGGATACGTTGTTTGTCTCGTCTGTCAGTACAACGAACCAGTACAATCCGAAAATTCCACAAGTAACGATGGATAAAATGATGTACAGTGCAATGTTTCTTTCTTTGATCATGAGAAACTCCTCCTTTTGTAATTGTGCTCTTTATAACATATGAACACACCTGTAATTTAATTATATGTTTATAATTATTATCTGTCAAGAAAAATATAGGAATTGAGAAATTAAAGAAATGTTGTAAAAACGGCTGCTTAGAGCCAATGACAGGATATGGATATGCGGGCGTATTTTTTGCAGGATATTTGTAGGATATAAATATGGATGAAATGGGGGAAACCACCAGAAATACTTGACTTTTCAATAAAATCATACTATGATTACCTTAATTGCAACCATAAAAACCGTGATGGAGACAGTAGACTTTTTTGAAGTGTGATAGAGAGCCGGGGATGGTGGAAAACCGGTACCAGTAGAAGAAGAGGAAGATCACTCCGGAGTTACAAGTCTGAAATTTTGCATGGCCAGACATGGCATGAGACAAAAGAGTAAGATGCGTCGGCATCCACCGTTATATGGAACTATGTGATGGCATAGACGAACAGGTGGTATTTATGTAGGCTGTAGCCCGCATCCTTTTCGGATGTGGGCTTTTTTAGTATAAAGCCGGTTGATTTGGTTTGTTAGAAGATCAAGATGGAAGGAAGAGAAAAGATGTATAACAAAGTATCTACAGGAATGAATTTTGTAGACCGTGAAAAAGAAATTGAAAAGTTTTGGAAAGACAAAGACATTTTCAAAAAGAGTATTGAACTTCGGGAAGGCTGCCCGACTTACATGTTTTATGATGGCCCGCCAACCGCGAATGGAAAACCACATATCGGTCACGTGCTTACCCGTGTTATCAAAGATATGATCCCACGTTATCGTACGATGAAGGGGTATCGTGTGCCAAGAAAGGCCGGATGGGATACCCACGGACTTCCGGTTGAGCTTGAAGTCGAGAAAAAGTTGGGTCTGGATGGCAAAGAGCAGATCGAAGAATATGGTATGGAGCCATTTATCAAGCAGTGTAAAGAATCCGTATGGAAATACAAAGGAATGTGGGAAGACTTTTCCGATACCGTTGGATTCTGGGCGGATATGGATGATCCATATGTTACCTATGATGATAATTTCATTGAGTCCGAGTGGTGGGCGCTCAAAGAAATCTGGAATAAAGACTTATTATACAAGGGATTCAAGATCGTACCATACTGTCCTCGATGCGGTACCCCGCTTTCTGCACAGGAAGTAGCACAGGGCTACAAGACCGTGAAAGAACGTTCGGCAGTTGTCCGTTTCAAAGTGACCGGTGAAGACGCTTACTTCCTGGCATGGACGACGACCCCTTGGACACTGCCTAGTAACGTTGCACTTTGTGTAAACCCGGATGAAACTTATTGTAAAGTAAAAGCTGCAGATGGATATACTTATTACATGGCAGAAAAACTTCTGGATACAATCCTTGGTAAACTCGGCAACGAGGAAGAGGGCGTAAAAGCATATGAGATCCTGGAGCGGTTTACGGGAAAAGAGATTGAACATAAAGAGTATGAGCCACTGTTTGACTGTGCCAAGACCGTAGCGGACAGCCAGAACAAAAAGGGATTCTTTGTAACCTGTGATAATTACGTTACGATGACAGATGGTACCGGTATCGTTCATATTGCTCCTGCTTTTGGTGAAGACGATGCCAATGTAGGACGCAATTATGATCTTCCGTTTGTACAGTTTGTAAATGGCAAGGGAGAGCTGACAGAAGAAACTCCGTTTGCCGGCATGTTCGTCAAAGATGCGGATCCGGAAGTTCTCAAGTATCTGGATGCAAAAGATCAGTTGTTTGCAGCACCTAAATTTGAACATGAATATCCACATTGCTGGCGTTGTGACAAACCGTTGATCTACTATGCACGTGAGTCCTGGTATATCCGTGAGACTGCGGTCAAAGACGATCTGATCCGCAACAATAACACCGTAAACTGGATTCCGGAATCCATCGGAAAAGGCCGTTTTGGAAACTGGCTGGAGAACATTCAGGACTGGGCGATCTCCCGTAACCGTTACTGGGGAACTCCGTTGAATATCTGGGAGTGTTCCTGTGGACATCAGGAATGTATTGGAAGCCGAGAAGAACTTGCTGAACGTTCCGGCAATGATGTGGCAAAGACGGTTGAACTTCACCGTCCATATATTGATGAGATCACTTTCACTTGCCCGGATTGTGGCGGCACGATGAAACGTGTACCAGAAGTACTGGACTGCTGGTTCGACTCAGGAGCAATGCCATTTGCACAGTATCATTATCCATTTGAAAATAAAGAAGTATTTGAATCACAGTTCCCTGCTCAGTTTATTTCTGAGGCAGTTGACCAGACAAGAGGATGGTTCCACTCGCTGATGGCAGAATCAACACTTTTGTTCAACAAGGCACCATATGAAAATGTAATCGTACTGGGTCATGTTCAGGATGAAAATGGACAGAAGATGAGTAAGAGCAAAGGAAATGCCGTAGATCCATTTGATGCACTGGAGAACTACGGAGCGGATGCGATCCGCTGGTATTTCTATGTAAACAGCGCGCCATGGCTGCCAAACCGTTTCCATGGAAAAGCCGTGACAGAAGGTCAGCGCAAGTTTATGAGCACATTGTGGAATACTTACGCGTTCTATGTACTGTATGCGGAGATCGACCAGTTTGATCCGACTAAGCATACATTGGATTATGATGCACTTCCGGTTATGGATAAGTGGCTTCTTTCCAAGCTGAATTCTACCGTTAAGGCGGTTGATGACAATCTGGAACATTACAAGATTCCGGAAACGGCAAAAGCATTGCAGCAGTTTGTAGATGATATGAGTAACTGGTATGTACGCCGCTGCCGTGACCGTTTCTGGGCAAAAGGCATGGAGCAGGATAAGATCAATGCTTATATGACATTGTATACGGCATTAGTGACGATCTGTAAGGCAGCAGCACCGATGATCCCATTTATGACAGAGAGCATTTATCAGAACCTCGTATGTGGACTGGATAAGAGTGCACCGGAGAGTATTCATCTTTGTGACTTCCCGGTAGTCAAAGAAGAATGGATCGATAAAGAGCTGGAAGAGCGTATGGCTGCTCTTTTGGACATTGTTGTTCTTGGCCGTGCATGCCGAAATACGGCAAACATCAAAAACCGTCAGCCAATCGGAAAAATGTATGTAAAAGCAGAATCCGAATTGTCTGATTTCTATAAAGATATTATTGCAGATGAATTGAATGTAAAAGAAGTTGTATTTACTGACGATGTAGCGGACTTTACTTCCTACAGCTTTAAACCACAGCTCCGCACATTGGGACGCCGATTTGGCAGCAAGATCAATGCACTGAAAGAAGTGCTTGCCGGACTTAATGGCAATGAGACAATGGCACAGCTGAACGAAAAAGGCGAGATCACGGTGACGGTAGATGGAACAGAGGAAGTTCTTGCAACAGAGGATCTGTTGATCGAGTCAGCGCAGATGGAAGGTTATGTCAGTGAGTCAGACCGCGGAATTACGGTTGTATTGGATACCAATCTTACGGATGAACTGATCGAAGAAGGTTTTGTCCGGGAGATCATCAGTAAAGTTCAGACGATGCGTAAGGATGCAGGATTTGAAGTAATGGATCATATTGTATTGTATCAAAGTGAAAATGATACGATTCATGATATTATGGAGCGTAACAGCCAGCAGATCAAAGCTGAGGTTCTTGCCGATGAACTGGCATTGGATCAGATGGACGGTCATACCGCGGAGTGGAAGATCAATGGCGAGGCAGTTACTCTGGGTGTAGCGAAAGTAAACTAGTCATGTATGGCTATGAATGGAGGTAGTTTATGACTTTTATGACAGAAAAAGAAAAGAAAAAAGAACTGAAGACAAACATCGAAAATTACATGAAAATGTTGTTCCGCAAGTCGGTTGACGAGGCAAATTCCCAGCAGCTTTTTCAGGCAGTTGCCTATGCGATGAAAGACATTGTAGTCGATGACTGGATGGCAACTCACAAAGAGTATGAGAAAAAAGATGTGAAAACCGTGTATTATCTTTCCATGGAGTTTTTGATGGGTCGTGCACTTGGCAATATGATCATCAACCTGAAAGAGGACCGCATTGTACGTGAAGTTCTGGATGAGCTGGGCGTCAATCTGGATACATTGGAAGATGAAGAGCCGGATGCAGCTCTTGGAAATGGTGGTCTCGGCCGCCTGGCTGCCTGCTTTTTGGATTCGCTTTCTACCTTGGGATATCCGGCATACGGTTGTGGTATCCGTTATAAATATGGAATGTTCAAACAGAAGATTGAAAATGGATTCCAGATCGAGGCACCGGATGACTGGCTCAAAGAGGGAAACCCATTTGAGATGAAACGTCCGGAGTATGCAGTGGAAGTCCGCTTTGGCGGTTATGTATCGGTCCGCAAAGATGAGAACTCAGGAAGAGATAAATTTGTTCAGGAAAATTATCAGTCCGTTATGGCAGTTCCGTATGATCTTCCGGTCGTTGGATATGGCAATGGTATTGTAAACACATTGCGCATCTGGGATGCAGAAGCTATCGACAACTTCAATCTGGATTCTTTTGATAAAGGTGATTACCAGAAAGCGGTTGAACAGCAGAATCTTGCAAGAACCATCTGCGAGGTATTGTATCCAAATGACAATCATATGGCAGGAAAAGAACTACGCTTGAAACAGCAGTATTTCTTTGTGTCAGCCAGCGTACAGAACGCAGTTGCTAAATATATGGAGAAGCATTCGGATATTCATGGACTGCCGGATAAAGTGTGCTTCCAGCTCAACGATACACATCCTACCGTTACAATTCCGGAACTGATGCGTATCCTGCTTGATGAATATGGCCTTGCGTGGGACGATGCGTGGGATATTACCACCCGCACATGTGCTTACACCAACCATACGATCATGGCAGAAGCATTGGAAAAATGGCCGCTGGAGTTGTTCTCCCGTCTGCTTCCTAGAATTTATCAGATCACAGAAGAGATCAATCGCCGCTTCCAGAATGAAATTCAGGCAGCATATCCTGGTGATTTTGAAAAAGTTAAGAAAATGGCTATTATTTTTGATGGTCAGGTTAAAATGGCGCATTTGGCGATCGTTGCCGGATTCTCGGTCAATGGTGTAGCGCGCCTTCATACAGAGATCTTGAAAAATCAGGAACTGAAAGATTTCTACGAAATGATGCCGGAGAAATTCAACAACAAGACCAATGGTATTACGCAGCGTAGATTCCTGCTTCACGGCAATCCGAAACTGGCAGCCTGGGTAACCGATAAGATCGGCGACGACTGGATCACAGACTTATCGAAGATCGACAAACTGTCTGTTTATGTAGATGATAAAAAAGCACAGCAGGAGTTTATGAATATTAAATATCAGAACAAAGTCCGTCTTGCCAAATACATTAAAGAGCATAATGGCATTGAAGTAGATCCTCGTTCGATCTTTGATGTTCAGGTAAAACGTCTGCATGAGTATAAACGTCAGCTGTTGAACATTCTGCATATTATGCACCTGTACAATCAGTTGAAGAGAGATCCGAATATGGATATGTATCCTCGTACCTTTATCTTTGGTGCGAAAGCATCTGCCGGATACCGTCGTGCCAAAGCGATTATCAAATTGATCAATAATGTGGCAGACGTGATCAACAATGATGTGACGATCAAAGGCAAGATCAAAGTGGTATTTATTGAAAATTACCGTGTATCCAATGCTGAGATCATCTTTGCTGCTGCAGATGTATCAGAGCAGATTTCTACTGCCAGCAAGGAAGCCTCCGGTACAGGAAATATGAAATTTATGCTGAACGGCGCACCTACTTTAGGAACCATGGATGGAGCCAATGTTGAGATCGTAGAGGAAGTGGGCGAAGAGAACGCGTTTATTTTCGGCCTGTCCTCACAGGAAGTTATTGATTTTGAGCACAATCATCAGTACAATCCAAAAGAGATCTACAACATGGATGCAGACATCCGTGCCGTACTGACACAGCTTGTTGATGGAACGTATTCCCGTGACGACCTTGAATTGTTCCGCGAACTGTACAATTCATTGCTGGAATCCAATGGATATGAGGCAGCAGACCAGTACTTCATATTGAAAGATTTCCGCTCCTATGAAGCAGCACAGAAAAAAGTAGATGCTGCATACCGCGATGAAGAAAAATGGGCGAAGATGGCAATGCTTCAGACTGCGAAGTGTGGCAAGTTCTCTTCGGACCGTACGATCGAAGAGTATGCAAAAGAAATCTGGCATCTGGAAAAAGTGCATCGTCATTAAAATGAAAAATAAATAAAAATAAGATCCCGGTAACTGGAGAGTGTTTCTTTGAGAATCATTCCGGACTGCCGGGATCTTTTTTTGAATAGAACACTCATTTCGAGGTAACAATAATAAAAATTACAAATAGAAAGAGATGAGGTGTTTGCTATGTTTTATAAAGAGAAAGGATTTTATGTTTCATTGGCCTGTGCGTTGGTAGCAGTTGTTGCATTTGGCGTGATCTGCTATAGTCTGATGGGAGGCACTGAGGATGGCACAGGAGATTCCCAGATGGTAGCGGAGGCTACGACGGAGCCGGAAGTTACCGCATCGCCGGAAGTGAAAGAAACAGACAGTAAGCCCGTGGAGTCAGAGAACTCGACGGAAGATGAGGAAGAAGAGGAAGAAGAGGAAGATACAGACGACGAGGAGGAAGTTGATACCGAGGAAGAAAATGAGACGGCCGAGACAGCGGCAAAACCAGCCGGGGCAACAAGAAAATTCAGTCAGGAAAAAGGTATCTTATGGCCGGTAGAGGGCGAGGTTATTCTGGGGTACAGTCCGGAAAAAGTTGTCTTTTTCAAAACATTGGAACAATACAAAGTGAATCCTGCGATCGTGATTGCATCCAAAGAGGGGACAGATGTAAAGGCCGGCGCGGACGGTGTTGTACAGGAAATCTTTACCTCAGATGAAACGGGACGAAGCGTAACGGTAGATATTGGAAGTAATTTTACCATGACCTATGGACAGCTTCAAAAAATTTCTGTGGCAAAGGGAGACACTGTTAAGGAAGGCCAGGTGATCGGCCAGGTGGCAGCACCAACCAAATATTTTGCAGTAGAGGGCGCCAATTTGTATTTACAGATAAAAGAAAAAGGAAATCCGGTAAATCCGATGGATCTTCTTCGTTAGAGGGTTGAAATTCATTTCACCTTGGGCTATAATATGATTGAGGGACTAGACAAAATAGATATCAAGTGCCAATGGCCACGGAAGGCGGAGTTTTTATGGTAGATGTTTATAACTTGTATCTAGGTGGATATTTGCCGAAGGTGGAGCCTAAAACCAATGTCCACAATAAGCAGCAGTTACGAAGTAAGTACCGGAATATTGTTCGTATGAACAATGCGATGCCATTAGCGATCGTCAATATTTCGGATGACACGCAGGCGTATGCGCTGAGCGTGAAAGAGACTTCGATGGAACTTTCCGAAGCTGCAAAAAATGTCGCGACGGCAGATAGTTCACTAGAAGAGGATATGGGAAGATTGACGGAAGTGTTCAATCGTTTATTAAAAGAAAGCGACGAGTTTGGTGAGAGAAACAATCGCCCATCAAGACCGGGCGGCGAATTGCGGCTGCTGGTCGAACAGACAAAAGAAGAATTGCAGACATGCGGTGTTACGGTAGGAGATGATGGATTTCTTTCCATTGATCCTCAGGAATCATTACAGGTGCCACAGGATTTTTTGACCAGATTGACAAACAAGTGCGAAGAAATGAGCATGAATCCTATGGAATATGTAGACAAAAAAGTATACAGTTATGCGCATATTTACAATCGCGGGGTAGGATCTCCTTACCACGCATCGATGTATAGCGGCATGCTGTTCAACTCATATTGCTAGTGGATCCTTTGGAATTGCACATCATAGGATCCACAGACCAATATGTGCAAAACAAATGTACAATAGGCAAATTTATCGTTGACACAGGGAAATGAGGTGTGTTATAGTATTCTAGCGATGAATTAGGTCTTTTTTTTATGCCTAAATTTTGACTAGAAATTATCACGGAGGTGACAAAATGCGTACTAAGATTACTTTGGAATGTACAGAATGTAAACAGCGTAATTACAATCTGACCAAAGACAAGAAAAACCATCCGGACAGAATGGAAACAAAGAAGTATTGCAGATTTTGTAAGAAACACACATTGCACAAGGAGACTAAGTAATCAACCCGGTGTGATGTTTTCGGAAAGGATGTGTGTCATATGAACGAAGCAGAAAAGTCTACGAAGAAGAGTTTCTTCAAGAACTTGAAGAGCGAATTCAAAAGATGCACATGGCCAAAGCCTATTGACCTTGCAAAAGAGACTACGCTTGTTGTTGTAGTTTCAGTTGTACTTGGCGTAGTTATCGCAGGTATTGATTGGGTGATTCGATATGGACTCAACCTGCTCAACATTGGATAATAGGAGGTTGCCATGGCAGAGGTAGCAAAATGGTATGTCGTTCATACTTATTCTGGTTATGAGAATAAGGTGAAGGCAGATATTGAGAAAACGATCGAGAACCGCAATTTACAGGATCAGATCTTAGAAGTTATGATTCCTGTTCAGACGGTGACAGAAGAGAAGAACGGCGAGAAGAAACAGACTCAGAAGAAGATGTTTCCTGCGTATGTTCTGATCAATATGATTATGAATGACCAGACTTGGTATGTTGTGCGAAACACACGTGGCGTAACAGGATTTGTTGGACCGGGATCTAAACCGGTACCGTTGACAGAGGAAGAAATTGCCAACATGGGATTTTTGGCAGAGGCAGAGGCTTCTCCGTTTTCCATTGGAGATCATGTTATCGTTACAGAGGGAGTATGGCAGGATACTGACGGTGTTGTTCAGGAAGTTCACCCGGCAAAACAGATGGCAGTTATTGTTATCGATATGTTTGGCCGTGATACTCCGGTTGAGATTGACTTCTCAGAATTGAAACTGGTTTAATCGTTTAGGAGGAATTGAAAATGGCTAAGAAAGTCGAAGGATATATTAAATTACAGATACCTGCAGGAAAGGCAACTCCTGCACCACCTGTTGGTCCTGCACTTGGACAGCACGGAATCAATATTGCTCAGTTTACAAAAGAGTTTAACGCTAAAACACAGGGACAGGATGGAATGATTATTCCTGTTGTAATTACTGTTTATGCAGATAGAAGTTTTAGTTTTGTAACAAAGACTCCGCCGGCTGCTGTTCTTTTGAAGAAAGCATGCAAGATTCAGTCTGGTTCCGGCGAGCCGAACAAAAAGAAAGTTGCTACAATTTCTAAGGAAGATATCCAGAAAATTGCAGAAACAAAAATGCCTGACTTAAATGCCGGCAGCTTAGAAGCAGCTATGAGCATGATTGCTGGTACAGCAAGAAGTATGGGTATCACAGTAGAAGAGTAG
>CAKREC010000016.1 GCA_934316925.1 uncultured Eubacterium sp. | reverse complement strand
AAATAGCATTAAAAAAGAATTTTGATAAGAATGGAACAAGACGATAAAGTTTGCAGAATCAAGAAAATCGGGATTTAGGAGGGAGTCATTGAAAGGGGATGAGCGACAGTGCACGGGAAAAAAATCAAGCTGACAGAAGCCTTGGTTTTAATAATTGTCTTAATGGTTATTATTGGATATTTTTTTTTACCGGATGATAAAACAAAAACAGACGATAAAATAAAAACAGACAACATAACAAAAACAGACGATAAAACAAAGATATTTGAGAAAAAAGATTATGGGGTGTTTCTGAGTGCGGACGCCTCATCTTTGGAGCGATTTAAAAGGTATAATTTGATTGTAATTGATGCGCAATATTTTACCAAAAAGGATATTGAAGTGCTCCATGAAAATGGAACAGAGGTATATACATATCTAAATATTGGATCTATTGAAAACTTTAGGGAATACTATACAACTTATGCAGAACTGACAATTGGCAAGTATGAGCATTGGGATGAAGAGAGATGGGTGGATGTAGCAGAACCGGACTGGCAGAAATTTATAAAACAGCTTTCTCAGAAACTATTTGAAAAAGGTGTTGACGGATTTTTTATAGACAATTGTGATGTATATTATTATGCTCCGCGCGAAAGTATTTTTGAGGGTCTTACAACTATGCTGCAAAATATTATGACATTTAAAAAAGCGGTCATTATCAATGGTGGAGATACTTATGTGACAGAATATAGGGATCGCTATGGGGCTGTTGATCCTATTATGACAGGTGTAAACCAGGAATCCGTGTGGAGCGGCATCAATTTTGATAAAGGGACATTTTATGAGCAAACAAGGGAAACAAGGAATTATTACTGCAAATATTTGGAAGCATGCAAAGCAGATGGAATGGAAGTGTATCTGTTGGAATATACAACCGACAAAAAATTAATATCCAAAATAAAAAAATACTGTAAAAAGCAGAAATTCCATTCTTATATTGCCAATTCTCTCGAACTTGAATAAGGAGGACAGGATTTGAAAAAAATTTTCGAGGTAGGATTATGAATTATACAATGAAGGTGGAATGGGTTAAATGAAACATGATTTTTATGGTATAATGGGGATAAGGATTTAACGAATCTACATTGAATTGGAATGATAAGAGGTATAGCTCGATGATAAGAATTTTGAAAGCCTTAACAATTTTAATAGGCACGCTATTTTTGATGGCGGAACAGATTAAAAATTTTAAAGAAAAACGAACCAAAAGTACAATGGCGTTGTTAATTCTTGCATGTGTTATGTTTGTCTCAGCCATTATCATAGTAGTTGCTTTTTGGATTTGATGGGAAGTTTGTGTGAAACCTATGGTGCCGAGCCGATGATCGGAGACCGAGAATAGATTTATTTACTAAAATTTAAGCTGCAGGAGTAATGATTTTGAAGATAGAAACATATCGCGGAAAATTTGACGATGAGATTATCTCGCTTATTTTTTCCATTCAAAATGAGGAAGCCAAAATTGGGCTATCCCTTCAGGAACAGCCGGATCTACTTGATATCTATCACAGCTATCAGCAGCCCGGTGGTGAATTCTGGATTGCTTTATCGGATGGCAGAGTAATTGGTACGATAGGACTGATGTTAAAAGAAAATGATTGAAGTACGCTGTGAGCAAGGAAACTCATCATATCATATTGGATACGCCCGCGGTTGCCCGTGAATCTCATAGGTTTTATGAGAAAGCAGGATTTTATAGAATCAATGCTACACAATTACCGGTGTCATATGACTATCCTGACAGGGACAGCGTTCTCTATCAATTGGATCTGAGAATTCTGAATTCGAGTTATGCTTACACAGATCTTCAAGAAAGATTATATATATTACTATATAATATGGGAGAATTATGGAGAGAGTTTATTTACAAGAACTAAACATGACCAATAGAGAAGAAGTTTTGACTTTTTTGAAAAGGCTGTGGAATGAAGAAAACACGGATTGCCCGATCTGTGGAAGCAAACTGGAATGGATGCATAAAAAAGCAAAGAAAAACAACTGTGACTGGCAGTGTAGACGATGCAATAAAGCATATCGGACAATCCATTTACTGGACGAACTAAATGAGCGGATGCCGGAGTAAGCACTTCCCGTGTGCTAACATGTTATGATATAAATATAAAAAAGTAGTTTATTGGGAGAGTTACATGAAAATATACGAAGTAAAAGAACGGGATGAAGTATGGATTGTGACTTTGCTGGATATTTGGGAAAACAATTGCATTTATGGGTGTAGAGAATGACAGATTGGAAATGCTGTTCCTTTTACTGGCATATGGGGTTTGAAACTTACAAGCGTACCGATTTGGATGAGGAAGGAAATCCGTATCCACTTTTATATATGAGGCTGGTATGATTTTATTTTAGAGGTTGCATACAATGGATAAAATATTTAAAGATAATAAATACAGACCGATTCTGGCATTTCTCTGTGCGCTTGGGTGGTCTCTGGCGTATCCGTTTATCAAGATCGGCTATCAGCAGTTTGGGATTATGCCTTCGGATCTGGGAGGAAAGATCGAATTTGCGGGACTCCGTTTTTTCGGCGCTGGTTTACTTGTTTTGGTATTTTGCAGCTGCAAAAAAATCAAGATGAACCTGAGTGGCAGAAAGGACATCGCGTGGCTTGTACTTTTAGCGGTTGTGAACACGATGCTTCATTATATGTTTGCCTATATTGGTCTGGGGTACAATACGAGCGCGCGGTCCACAATACTGGATTCGATGGGAGGTTTTTTTCTGATCCTTTTGTCTGTTATTGTATTTACGGATGATAAATTTTCAATTGGTAAACTGATCGGATGTTTGTTTGGTATGGCAGGCATCATTTCCATAAATATAGAGCCAGGTGTAAATTTTTTTTCTGATATTACGTTTCAAGGCGATGGAATGATACTATTGAATGCACTATGTGCGGCATTTGGCGGTGTGATCACACGCATAGTTTCAAGAAAAATGAACATGATGAGAGCGACCGGCCTTAGCATGTTGATCGGCGGAGTGCTTATGCTGGCTTTTGGTTTCTTATTTGGTGCAGACAGTGCGTGGAAGTGGAGTGTGAAGGGACTTGCCATTCTGTTAGTCCTGATCTTGATCTCCGCGGTGTGTTTTGGCGTATATAATGAATTGCTTGCATATCATCCAATCAGTAAAATCGCCATTTATAATGCACTCATCCCTGTGCTGGGAGTTTTTTTCGCAGCAATACTACTTCATGAACGGCTCAAATGGCAGTATTTTGTTGCGGTATTGATGGTGGCTTTGGGTATTTATTTTGTTAACAGAAAGCCACATGAGAGAGTGTAAAGTTTCCTGAATACAGTAGAAAAAACAGTATGGACAAAAATATTCATGATGTAGTATAATATATCGGTTATAAAAAAAATATGCCAGATTTTGTAGCATAAAAATGCGAATGAATGGAGGTAATGTCTATATGGATAAAGTTTATATGGTTTTATTATTTTTCATGATAGTACCTATGTTGATCTGTATAAAATATGCTTGTAAAGTAAAAAGTGACGTTGGATCTTCGATTGTGAAATGCCTTATATTTGCAATTGTTACCATTCTGAGCAATGGCTTGTTTGTATTTTCAAAAAATGAAAGTTTTGCCTATCTTATGGAAGCGTTGTACCTGTTTTTCTTTGATATGGTGCTTATATACATATTACAGTATTCTCAGCAGTACACACAGGTGTTTAACGAAGTTGCACCATTTCGAACCGGGTGTTTTGTCGTTGCGTATATAGATGGAATTTCCTTGCTAGCAAATACCTTTTTCCATAATGCGTTTACGCTAAAAACTGTGAATTTTATTGGGTTTCAGTTGTATCATATAGATCATAAAACATTTTTATATCACTTTCATTTTGTGTTTGTGTACTGTCTGGTATTTTGCATTGTAGCTTCGTTTACAATAAAAATCATACAGATACCACATTTTTATCGAAAAAAATACCTTCCGATCCTGGCTGTTATGTGCGCGATCATCGTGATAAATCTTGTATGTGATATATCTGAAATTCCGATCAATCTGTCACTCCCATTTTTTGTATTTGCAGCGATTCTTATATGCTATCTGACGTTATATCGTTCGCCGAGTGAGTTGATCGACAAAACATTGTCTATTGTTGTAACGGAGATGAACAATGCCGTTATCTGTTTTGATATAAACAAGGATTGTGTTTATGCCAATGATCGTGCATTGAAGATGTTTGGCTATTCCTCGAACCCGCTTGCTGTGATCGCTGAGCGTGTGCAGGTCTGGATTGAAGAGAAGGACATTGAAAATGCGGATTCCATGGAATGGAGCGATGTAAAAGACATCGATGGTCAGACTTACTATTTTGATATTGAGTACCGGAAATTATTTGGAAAAAAGAACGAATGCCTTGGCTTTTTCCTAAATCTTGTGGATACCACGGAAAGACATCTGGCTTATGAAAAAGAAAGATATCTGGCAACACATGATATGCTTACCGGGTTATACAACAACAATTATTTTGCCAAGAAGACGGCTCAAATTTTAAAGGAAAATAAAGACGAAAAATGGCTGCTGATCAGCTCCAATATAAAAGATTTTAAACTGGTAAATGATCTTTTTGGCATCGAAAAAGGAAATGAAGTCCTCAAAATGGAGGCGAATCTTTTGAAACAACAATGTGGTGAGGGCATTGTTTATGGAAGGATCGGTGGCGATAAATTTGCCGTGTGCATGCCGAAGGCAAGATTCAAAGAACAGGATTTTTTGAATGCGATCCAGCAGATGGGAGATGTGTTTAACAACGATCTGTACCATTTACATATTTATGTTGGTGTTTATGAAATTACGGATGTTAACGAAGATGTTTCGATCATGTGTGACAAAGCAAATCTGGCGATCAAAACACTTGTTGAAAACTATGATAAATCCATTGCCTATTATAATGACACGATTTTCAATGATACCATTGTTGAAAAGCAGCTGGTGGGAGATTTTGATAAGGCTCTTGCAGAAAAACAGTTTCGGATGTATCTGCAGCCGCAGATGACATCGGAAGGCAGGATGCTTGGAGCAGAAGCTCTTGTCCGCTGGCAGCATCCGAAACGTGGTCTGATCTTTCCGGGAGATTTTATCGAAGTATTTGAGAGAACCGGGCTGATCTATCGCCTTGATAAATATGTATGGGAACTTGCTGTACAAAAGCTTGCCGAATGGCAGAAAGATGGACGGGATGAACTATATATATCGGTAAACATTTCGACAAAAGATTTTTATTATATGGATGTATACAAAACGATCACAGGTTTGGTAGAGCAATATCAGATTATTCCATCCACGTTGAAACTGGAGATTACGGAAACTGCGATCATGACTGGATCTGCCGGAGAACTGGAAACGATTGCCCGTTTCAGAGATTATGGTTTCCAGGTGGAGATTGATGATTTCGGCAGCGGTTATTCGTCCTTTAATACATTAAAAGATATGGATGTTGACGTGTTGAAAATTGATATGGGATTCTTGCGGACAACCAAACCGGAACGTCTGGAAAGAAGTATGTCGATCATCAATACGATCATATCGCTTACTCAGACGCTTGGTCTTTCTGTTATCACAGAAGGAGTCGAAACGAAGGAACAGATCGACGCACTTACGAAAATGGGCTGCGGTATCTATCAGGGCTATTATTTTTCAAAACCAATATCAGCAGATGAGTTTGAAGATACATATTTGAAAAAAGCAAATTAGAGTTGCCGCGTTTGCGGAGCAACAAGCAGGAAAGGGCTTGACTGGATGGGAGAACAAATGATGAAAAAAAGCAAGTTAAAGACAGAAAAAAGAATCTTAAAACTGTCTTTTGTCGGCAGTATTTTGTTTGTATTAGCCGAAGGAATTATGGCGTGGCTGACGCACTCGCATTCCCTTCTGACAGATTGTCTGTTTGATGCAGCAGATCTGATCATGATAGGCCCTTTTTTGGTGCTGATCCCATTGCTTTATAAGCCGGTTACTGAAAAACACCCCTATGGATATTCGCAGGTCGAGTCTTTATTTTTGCTTGTGAAGTACAGTGTTCTGCTGGCACTGACATGTGATCTTCTGGTAGAAAATGTCAAACTTCTTTTTAAAGGCGGTCATTATGTGGATGCGGGAAGCATTGCGATATTCGAGTTTTTGGTCTGCCTTGGATGTGCAGGATTGTATCTGACACTGAATCATTACAGTAAGAAATATGAGTCGGATACGATCAAAGCGGAATTATATATGTGGAAACTGGACATTGTCAGCAGTATGGGAGTTGCCGTTGCGTTTACCGTTCAGACCATGTTACTTCACACAAAACTTCATTTTGTGGCACCATTTATTGATCCGGCCGTTGCCGCGGTAATGGCACTGTTTCTCATTCGGGAACCGATAAAAGTTATTTTTCAGAGTATTCGCAATCTCGTATTATTTGCGCCGGAGAAGGATGTGTTTGATCAGATTTATGCGATTGTTGACAAGCATATGCAGGAGTATCCATATGAGGTCACATTTTTGGATGTGATCCAGACCGGACGAAAGCTCTGGGTAGAAGTGTATATCGGAAATCAAACTGATGTGATACATATCAGCATTTTGCATCGTGTGCGGGACGAGATCAAACAGGAACTGCGGCATAAATATGATCAGGTTTATATAGAGGTTATTCCTGATTAAGATAAAAAACAAGTTCATTCCCTGATCTACAGTATTTATGTTATACTGGGATCAGGGATTTTTTTGCAAGAATCTATAAACAAAAGATACAACAATACAGGAGGTATGTATGATGTTTCGAAAAATGAGAAGTTTGGACGCATTTGCGAGGTGGAGGATCCGGCTGCTATAGAGAAAATATGCACCAACCTGTGCAAAAAATTTACGGACGATGCAGCATATGCAAAAGATGAACTGCAGCGTTTTGGTTCATCGGTTCTTTGCCTTGCGTTGTCACCGGAGCATATGACAGGAAAACAGGTAAAGGAGTCATGATCATTGCACCTGAGAGAAGATAACTTGGAGGACGGATATGAAACTTACGGATTCAATTGAAAAGATCAAAGGAATAGGGGAAAAGAGCAAAACGCTGTATGACAAAATAGGTGTCGTTTCCGTGGAGGATCTTTTGTACCATTTTCCGAGAGGGTATGATGAATGGAAGGATATTGCCCCGATCCGAACTGTGCAGGAGGGAGATACGGTGGCGATAGAGGGCTTCTTTTCTGCCAGACCACAAGTCAAGATCAAAGGACGATTCAAATTGATCACGGGGGTATTTCAGGATTCTACGGGAAATATTTGCGTGACCTGGTACAATATGATGTTTTTACGCAATCAGTTGAAGGTTGGAGCAAGGTACATTTTAAGAGGGAAAGTGTCAAGAAAAAGAGGACAGCTTGTACTTGAACAGCCAAAGATCATATCAAAAGAAGAATTTTATAAAAATGTAGGGCGCCTGCAGCCGGTTTATCCTTTGACAGCCGGACTTACGAATCGTGCTGTTACCAAAGCAGTCGAGTATTCGTTCCGCGAAACCGATGAACTTCTGGAATTTTTACCAAAAGAAATACGTGACCGGAATGAATTGTGGGGATACCGGAAAGCATTAAAAGGAATTCATTTTCCTGAGAATAAGGCAGAGCTTAGAAAAGCAAGAGAGCGACTGGTTTTTGACGAACTCTTTTTGTATCAGCTGGCACTGCAAAAAATAAGAAAAAATGGTAAAAATGGAACAGATTATGTATTGTGTCATGATAAAGAAATGTTTGATTTTACGAATGAACTTCCGTTTACACTCACGCAGGCGCAAAACAAGGTGCTGGCAGAGATTGTCGAAGATCTGAAAAGCGGTTATGTGATGAACCGGCTGGTTCAGGGAGATGTGGGATCCGGAAAAACGATCGTAGCGGTGGCAGCTTTATATGGGGTCGCGCTGGATCATGTGCAGGGGGCGTTTATGGTTCCGACAGAGGTTTTGGCGGCACAGCATTATAAGAGCCTGCAGGGATTGCTGCAGGACAAAGGAATTCAGGTAGGACTTCTCACCGGTTCTATGACGGCAAAAGAAAAACGAGAGGCAAGAGAGGCGATTGCGGGGGGACAATGGGACATTGTGGTAGGAACGCATGCGATCATTCAGGAACAGGTAAAATTTCATGATCTGCGACTGGTGATCACAGATGAACAGCACCGATTTGGTGTAAAACAGAGAGAGACCTTGTTTGAAAAAGGAAAGGAACCGCATGTTCTTGCGATGAGTGCTACTCCCATCCCAAGAACGCTGGCGTTGATGTTATACGGAGATATGGATCTTTCAGTGATGGATGAAAAACCGGCGGACAGACTGCCGATCAAAAACTGCGTTGTGGATACTTCATACCGGGATACGGCGTATGATTTTATGAAAAAACAGATCGGGCAGGGTCATCAGGTTTACATAATCTGCCCGATGGTAGAAGAATCCGAAAATAGTGAACTTGAAAATGTGGCAATTTATACGGAAGAGCTGAAAGCATGTTTTCCGCCGGGAGTCTGCATTGAGGGACTTCATGGAAAAATGAAACCGAAACAAAAAGACGACATCATGACGCGGTTCGGGAATGGCGAGATTCAGATTCTGGTCTCTACCACGGTAATCGAAGTTGGAATTGATGTCCCGAATGCAACAGTGATCATGATTGAAAATGCCGAGCGCTTTGGACTGGCACAGCTCCACCAGCTGAGAGGCCGGGTAGGAAGGGGAGATGCCCAGTCGTATTGTATTTTGATGACGGGAAATGCGTCGAAAGAGAGTGCAGAACGGCTTTCTGTTCTGGCGCAGTCCAATGACGGATTTGAAGTGGCAAAAAAAGATCTGGAAATGCGCGGACAGGGAGACTTGTTTGGTGTTCGTCAGAGCGGGCAGCAGATCTTTGCACTGGCAGATATTATTCAAGATGCGGATGTTTTGACGAGTGCGGCGAGAGAGGCAAAGAAAATTTCAGAAGATGACCTGGAGAAAATCCTGCGGGGAAATGAACGATTGAAAAACAAAGTCAGTTCTTATCTGGGACAGGTTGTTTTATAAATTAAAGAGAAGAATGGGCTTATCTACTTGAAAAAAAACAGGAATTCATATACAATGTAGACTAAATAGGTTTATATGGAGGAACGATATGCGAGTTATTGCAGGAAAGGCAAGAAGACTGCCTCTTGTGACACCGGAAGGGAAAGACACACGTCCGACGACAGACCGGATCAAGGAAACTTTGTTTAATATTATACAAGATGATGTTCCGGGATGCCATTTTTTAGATCTGTTTGCCGGAAGTGGTGGTATCGGGATAGAAGCATTGAGCCGTGGGGCGAAGCAGGCGGTTTTTGTTGAATTTGGCAAAGAACCATTAAAATGTATCAAGCAGAATCTGCAAAAGACAAAACTGGCGGATCAGGCTACGGTTTTACCGGTAGAAGTCACATACAGCATTTCTAAGCTGGAGAGTATGGGACAGGTGTTTGATGTTGTCTATGCGGATCCTCCTTATAAGAAAGAGTTTGAACCTAAGATATTACGGTTACTGGCACAGTCCCGCATTGTGCATCCGGGTACTTTGGTGATCTTAGAATCTTCCTTAGATACTGTGCCGGATTATGTAGATGAAAGTTTCTATGAGATTGAAAAGATCAAGGAATATAAGACGAATCAACACTTGTTTTTGCGTGTTAAATAAAGAAAAGGAGAATCTAGGGTATGAATCCATCCAGAATTGAAAATGCTATTGACGAGATTTACGAATATGTAGAGAGTTGTAAACCATCCAAGCTTTATCCCAATAAAGTTGTGGTGGAAAAGGGAGAACTGTATGATCTGTTAGATGAACTTCGGTTGTGTGCACCGGAGGAGATCAAACGTTATCAGAAGATCATTAATAATCGTGATGGGATTTTGAGTGAGGCGCAGCAGCGTGCAGAGGATATGCTGAATCAGGCTCAGGCAGAGACAGCACAGATTTTAGACCAGAATGAGATCGTGCAGACGGCATATCAGCGCGCAGAAGAGATCATGAATCAGGCAACCGATGAAGCACGCCGGATCATCAATGAGGCGCAGGAGGAAAGTCAGCAGATGAGAGTGGCATCACTTATGTATACCAATGATCTGTTGAATGAAGCCAAACATCATGTGGAGGAATCTCTTCAGGAAACAGAGAACAAATACCGCATGCTTTCCAGTGCTTTAAAAAACAGCATTCAGGTGATGAAAAACAATCAGGAAGAGCTCGAGTCACAGCTCAAACCTGAAAAGTATACCGCACCGCAGGAGGAACCGGCACAGCAGGAACAGGCAGTGCAGCAGACACAGACGGCATCGACGGAAGAAGACGAGTTTGATATACCGGAAGATGCGTTCTTAAAAAATGTAGAACAGTAGATAAGTAAACGTACCACAGAGTATGCTGTTGATTCCTTTGATAAGGATGTATGGGCAGATGGATAGTCCTGTTTTGGTCAGTACACTTGCGGTTTGGGCAGCTGCGGACAGTCCGCCAAAACCAAGAATGGCCATCAACAGGACTTTTTCTAATGAAAAAATAGAAGTAAACGTTTGGATGTAGGAGATGCCACATGTGATTTCCAGAGCGCCGGTGCAAAGAATTTGTGCGAGGGCATTCTGTTCACATAGGGTACTTATAAATTTTCCTAAAATGGAGAAGATGATAACATATCCCCCAACTTTGACGATGGTTGAAAAGCTTTCGAGGATAATTTGATCCAGTCTTTCGGCCATGGCGGGTTCGGAGCATATATGGAGAGGAAAAGCAGGCTTTTTCGTGGCTTTCTGTTTGGCGAACACATAAAAAATGGCGCTTCCGGTAAAAGAACACAAAATCAAAAGCGCAAATAAAAGAAAGCTCTGTGACAAGGACTCCTTGAGAATTCCCTGTCCACAAAAGGCAAGGACGAACATTGGACTTGGGTTGTTGACAAATCCGAGATAAAAGTAAGTAGCTGCAGGTGACAATCTGCCGGCTTCATATTGGCTCGCGACAAGGATGGCTCCGGTAGGGTAGCCACAAAGAATGCCTAGTAAAAGAAGAGGTTTTTTCGATACCAGACTGGGGAACGATGTTTTCAGCAGACCAATGGCGATAAAAAAAGGCAGAAGCGTAGGCAAGAGTTCCTGAAGCCACAGACAGACACCGTATTTGCTTCCGGTCACAACAATTTGGGGAAAGCATAATAATAAGATTAAGAAGAGAATAGCGCAGATCATCATACAAAACTCTTTTTATTTCTATTTATATGCGAAAAATATCAGCTTAGAAGAATGGAGAATAAACATGAGTTTTACAATTATGACGGATTCAACTGCAAACCTTCCACAGAAGATGATCGAGCGGGAACAGATAGCTGTGCTATCTCTGACCTTTCATGTAGATGGATGTGAATATGAGGGAAATCCCGAAACGTCTGGTGTGGCATCGGAGACCATATACCAGTGGCTGGAAGAAAAAAAGACGATCGGGACGTCTATGGTAAATATGGATACGGCTTATGGAAGCGCGTGTCGTATTTTGGAGAGAGGTGAGGATCTGCTTTATATCGGTCTGGCATCTCATTTGTCAGGAACTTATCAGGCAGTATCACTTGCTTTGGAAGAATTACAGGAAAAATTCCCGGAACGGACGATCTGTATGGTGGATTCGCAGGCAGCATCTTTTGGAGAGGGATTGCTGGTGAAATTTGCAGCGGATCTCAGAAGAAAGGGAAAGAGCATTGAGCAGGTTTATCGGTGGTGTATGAAAAATCGTTTTCATATCTGTCATGAATTTACCGTGGGAGATCTCTTTTATCTGAAACGAGGTGGACGGATTTCCAGTACCACTGCAGTGATCGGAACAGCGCTGCATGTCAAACCGGTTCTTTATATGAATGAGGAAGGGCAGGTTTTACAGGTTGGAAAAGTTCGTGGACGAAAAAAGGCGATCGATCTATTGATCTCCCGGATGAAAGAGCGGGCCATTGATCCGGAGAAGCATACCGTGTGCATCAGTCACAGCGGCTGCCTCAAAGATGCGGAATACCTTGCGGCGAAGATTCAAGAGACTTTTGGTACAAAACATGTTATGATATCGGTGTTGGATCCTGTTATTGGTGTTCATGCAGGACCGGGTGCACTGGCACTTTTTTACTATGGAAATCGACAATAAAAGGAGGAATTTTGGTGAGTGAAACAGCACACAAAATTATAGATGATATTTTAGAAAGTTATAATGAACATGATATTACTGTTCATGTGGAAGCGGAGAACATTGTAAATAAAGAAATTGTCATCAAAATTGTAGAAGAGCTTCGAAAGGTGCTTTTTCCGGGCTTTTTTGATACGAATCGTGTTCGGAATGAATATTTGCGTTATCTGGTTGGACAGAGGATTGAGTTTGTTCAATATCATTTAAAAAAACAGATTTCCAGAGCATTGGGGACGGAAGATGGATGCGAAGAGTGTCCGAAATCGGATCATACCAAAAAAGCGGAAGAGATCGTCAATCAATTTTTGCAGCAGATTCCAAAGATCCGTGAATATTTATACACCGATGTCCAGGCCGCATATGATGGCGATCCGGCTGCGTACAGTACCGATGAGATCATTTTTTCATATCCGGGTATCTATGCGATCACGGTGTACCGGATTGCTCACGAACTTGTACTTCTTGGGGTGCCATTGATCCCTCGTATGATGACGGAGTATGTACACGGTCTTACCGGAATTGATATTCATCCGGGTGCCACGATCGGAAAATACTTCTGCATTGATCATGGAACCGGAATTGTAATCGGCGAGACAACTATGATCGGTGATCATGTGAAGATTTACCAGGGGGTTACGCTGGGAGCTTTGTCTACACGAAGAGGCCAGCTGTTAAAAGGCGAAAAACGGCACCCATCGATTGGAAACCGTGTTACGATCTATTCGGGTACTTCTGTACTGGGTGGTGAAACGGTGATCGGAGATGACGTTACGATCGGCGGAAACGCCTTTATTGTCAAGTCGATCTCGCCGGGAATGAAAGTAAATGTCAAAAATCCGGAATTGCAATATAGCAGAGATTCGAGGAGCGAATTGCAGCAGGATGGATTTTGGGACTGGGTGATCTAAAAACTTTTGAAAAAAGGAAAGGTTTTGCTTGTTTTTTGTAAAATCAAGGCGTATAATTAGACATGTGTGTTATGTGAAAAAGTCTTTATAGACTTCTATTATAATAATCAATGAGTTAGATAGGAGATGTGAAAAATGAAAGTATTAGTAATCAATTGTGGTAGCTCTTCTCTGAAATACCAGTTGATCGATTCTGAGACAGAAAAAGCATTGGCAACAGGTCTTTGCGAGCGAATCGGTATTGATGGAAGACTGACTCACAAGTTGGCAGATGGCAAAAAAGTAGTTGTAGAAGAGGCTATGCCAGATCATAAAGTGGCAATCAAGATCGTTCTTGACGAACTTGTAAATGATGAATATGGTGTGATCAAAGATCTTAGCGAGATCGACGCCGTAGGACATCGTCTGGTACACGGCGGAGAGAAATTCACAAAGTCTGTTATCATCGATGAAGAAGTTATCAAGGGCGTGGAAGAGTGCAATCCTTTAGCTCCATTACATAATCCGGCTAACTTGATCGGTGTACGTGCCTGTGAACATCTTATGCCTGGCGTTCCAAACATTGGTGTATTTGATACCGCATTCCATCAGACAATGGAGCCTGTTGCATATATGTATGGACTTCCATATGAGTATTATGAGAAGTACAAGATCCGTCGTTACGGTTTCCATGGTACAAGCCACAGTTATGTATCCAAACGTGCCGTTGAGATGCTGAATCTGGATCCAAATGATTCAAAAGTTATCGTTTGCCATTTGGGAAATGGTTCCAGCGTATCTGCCGTAAAAAATGGTAAAGTTGTAGATACCAGTATGGGTATGACTCCGATGGAAGGCCTTGTTATGGGTACTCGTTGTGGAGATATCGACCCAACTATCGTTGAATATTTAGCTCATAATTTAAATAAATCTTTGGAAGAAGTTATGGTGATCTTGAACAAAGAGTCTGGTGTATATGGTCTGTCCGGATATTTGTCAAGTGATTTCCGTGATCTGAATGATGCTATGGATGCAGGAAATGAAAAAGCAAAACTTGCTTTGGAAGTATTCAGCTATCGTGTAGCAAAAGTGATCGGTTCTTATGTAACTGCTATGAATGGTGTAGATGCGATCATCTTTACCGCTGGTGTAGGTGAGAATGATCATGTTGTCCGTCAGCTTGTCAGTGAGCGTTTCGGATACCTTGGCGCAACATTTGACCGTGAAAAGAATATGTGCCGTGGAGAAGAGAGAATTATTTCTACTCCAGAATCAAAAGTTACGATCGCAATCATCCCAACAAACGAAGAGTTGGCGATTGCAAGAGAAACTGTAGCACTTTTAAAGTAAAAAGTTGTTGACAATCAGTGTTCAACCTTATATAATGGTACAAGTGTTGAGTAATTCAGAGGAGGTGTAAACGGCATGAGTATTTGTCCTAAGAATAAATCTTCAAAAGCAAGAAGAGATAAGCGTAGAGCAAACTGGAAGATGACTGCTCCTACTTTGGTTAAATGCAGCAAGTGTGGTGCGTTGATGGTTCCACATCGAGTATGCAAGAGTTGTGGAAGCTACAACAAAAAGGAGATTATCTCTACAGAAGCTTAATTTTATATGGATATGAATGAAAGAGAATTCCGGAATGTTGATATAGCATTTCGGAGTTCTTTTTTTGTTGGATTGAAACAAGAAAAACGAAAAAGCGGCCTGGAAATTGGTGTGATCTCCAGGTCGCTTTTTGGATATTGATGATAAAATATATACAAAGATTAGATCCGGTTGCTCTTTCTCCAGATGTGCATAGCGTCTGCTTCTTTGATCAGCTGATCCCGGAAATCAGGATGTGCAATACCGATCAGAGCTTCTGCTCTTTGCCAGGTTGATAATCCCTTCAGATTTACCATACCATATTCGGTAACGATATAGTGGGTGTTGGCTCTTGTGTCGGTTACAATGGAACCATTTGTTAAGGTTGGACGGATACGGGACTGCAATTCGCCACTCTTTGTTTGAAATGTGGAAGAAAGACAGATAAAGCTTTTTCCTCCGTTTGATTTATAGGCGCCTAATACGAAGTCTAACTGACCACCGGCACCGCTGATGTTCTTTGTTCCGGCGGATTCAGCATTTACCTGACCGTAAAGGTCGATGTCTACCGCATTATTGATAGAAATGAAATTGTCATGTGCTGAAATAACATTGATATCATTTGCGTAATCAACCGGTACACTCATACATTCCGGATTGTTGTCCAGGAAATCATATAATTTCTGACTGCCGGCAGCAAAAGCGTACACCTGACGTCCTTTGTTGATGTTTTTGCAGGCACCGGTGATCTTGCCTGCGATGGACATGTCAACGAAACCATCTACATACATTTCAGTATGAACACCAAGATCTTTCAGATCGGATTCTGCGATCAGAGACCCAACAGCATTTGGCATACCGCCAATACCTAACTGCAGACAGGCACCATTTGGAATCTGGGAAACGATCTGTTTGGCAACGGCATGGTCGACGTCGGTAGCTGCTCCGCCACCGCCTAACTCTGGCATGGCAGGATTGTCTCCTTCTACGATCATATCAACTTTGGATACGTGAATTCCATTGTCGAAACCGCCCAGGCAGCGAGGAACATTTTCGTTTACTTCAACAATGATCACTTTTGCCCGCTCGCAAACAGCAGCCAGATGGGATGCACTTGGACCAAAGTTGAAATATCCGTGCTTGTCCATTGGGTTTACCTGCATAATAGCAACATCGACGTCTTCCGGGAAGTTCCGGTAGTAACCTGGCAGTTCTGAGTAACGGATCGGAGAGTAGAAAGAAAATCCCTGCGCTACGGCTTTTCTCTCAATACCGCCCATGTGCCAGGAATTCCATGTCATATGTTCTGCCGGATTTTCAATCTTGAAAATCTCAGGAACCTGCATGAGAATACCACCTCGGAAATTGACATCGTGAAGAGATGGCAGGCGTTTTGCCAATGCTTTATCTACGGCAACAGGAGTTGTGGCACACCAGCCAAAATCAACCCAGTCTCCGGATTTCACAACCTCAGCAGCTTTTTCTGCGGTTGTCAGTTTGGAATTATATATCTGTGTATAATCCATAAAAAGAGCCTCCTTGATCTTGAATTTAATTGTTAAAATATTTACATAAACAGTATAATTCTAGCATTTTCATATTTTTAGGTCAAGTGGATGAATCTGCTAAAAAAACAAAAGAGAAAAAGTTCGTTAAATTCTTGACAATATACAATGGATTTGTTATGATTATTAAGAAAAATCACAAAGTGCGGGATTTTATATCCTGCAGAATGGAAGTGTCTATGGTTAAAGCAATTTATCCCGGTAGTTTTGATCCTGTTACATTGGGTCATTTGGATATTATCAAGCGGGCAGCTTCCGTGGTAGATGAACTTGTGGTAGGAGTTCTGGTAAATAACAGCAAGTCGCCGTTATTTACGATTGAAGAACGTGTGGCGCTTTTAGAAGAAGCGACGGCAGACATCCCGCATGTTTCCGTGAAGACATTTCATGGTCTTACCGTAGATTTTGCGAAAGCCAATCAGGCGAAGCTGATCGTACGTGGATTGCGTGCGGTTACGGATTTTGAGACAGAGATGCAGCTCGCGCAGACAAACCACAGCATATGCCCGGATATTGAGACGATTTTCTTTACTACCAGTCTGCAGTACTCATTTCTGAGTTCTACGATCGTGAAGGAGATTTCTTATTATGGCTCGGATATCAGGAAACTGGTTCCTGGATGTGTCGTGGACGCGATACAAAAGAAATTTGATCATGAATTGTGTTAGCGCTCCGTATTAGGATTGCACATGCACATTTTTGATATATTGTAAACACACATTCATATTTTAAGGAGGATACATTACATGTCTAAGAAAGTAGTATTAGCTGGCGCTTGCCGTACAGCAATTGGTAAAATGGGTGGTGCACTCAGCACAACTCCAGCACCAAAACTTGGTTCTATCGTTATTGAAGAAGCTTTGAAAAGAGCAGGAGTACCTAAGGAAGCCGTTGACCACGTATATATGGGATGTGTTATTCAGGCTGGTTTAGGACAGAACGTAGCTCGTCAGGCATCGATCGGCGCTGGTCTTCCAATCGAGACAACAGCAGTTACCGTAAACGTTGTATGTGGTTCTGGTTTGAACTGTGTAAACATGGCTGCTCAGATGATTCAGGCAGGAGATGCTGATATCGTTGTAGCAGGTGGTATGGAAAATATGTCCATGGCTCCATATGCAGCTATGAACGGACGTTTTGGTTACCGTATGAACAATGGAACTTTAGTTGATACTATGGTAAATGATGCTTTATGGGATGCATTCAACCAGTATCATATGATGATCACAGCTGAGAACGTAGCTGAGCAGTATGGTATTACTCGTGAAGAGTTGGATGAATTCTCAGCAAACAGCCAGCAGAAATGTGAAGCAGCGATTGCAGCTGGCAAATTTAAAGATGAGATCGTTCCAGTAGAGATCAAATCCAGAAAACAGACGATTGTATTCGATACAGATGAAGGCCCTCGTGCTGGTACAACAGCAGAAAGCCTTAGCAACTTAAGATGCTGCTCCGGAAAAGAGGGCGGTGTTGTTACAGCTGGAAATGCTTCCGGAATCAATGACGGAGCTGCTGCTATCGTTGTTATGAGTGAAGAAAAAGCAAAAGAGCTTGGTGTTACACCAATGGCTACTTTCGTAGCTGGCGCACTTGGCGGCGTAGATCCAAAGATCATGGGCGTTGGACCAGTTGCTTCTACAAAGAAAGTATTTGCTAAGACTGGACTTACGATTGATGATATGGATCTGATCGAGGCAAATGAAGCTTTTGCTGCTCAGTCGATCGCAGTAGGTCGTGACTTGAACTTCGATGCAAGCAAGCTGAATGTAAACGGTGGTGCGATTGCACTGGGACATCCTGTTGGAGCAAGTGGATGCCGTATCCTCGTTACATTGCTTCATGAGATGCAGAAGAGAGATGCAAAGAAAGGTCTTGCTACACTGTGTATCGGTGGTGGTATGGGCTGCTCTACAATTGTTGAAAGAGATTAATTGCAATACGGAATTGGCCGGCATTATGACCGGTCAATTTCCATGCTATGAATAATGGAGGACGATTCGATGGAATTCGTAACATATGAAGTTGAGGGCATGGTTGGTATTATTACGATCAACCGCCCAAAAGCATTGAATGCATTGAATAGTGCAGTTTTAGAAGAACTGGATGCTACACTGGATGCAGTCGATCAGAATGCGGTTCGTTGTCTGATCCTTACCGGAGCAGGAGAGAAATCTTTTGTAGCTGGTGCAGACATCGGTGAGATGAGTACATTGACCAAGGCAGAAGGAGAAGCTTTTGGAAAGAAGGGAAATGACATTTTCCGTAAATTGGAAACATTCCCGATCCCGGTTATCGCAGCAGTAAACGGATTCGCTTTAGGCGGTGGCTGTGAGATTTCGATGAGCTGTGATATCCGTATCTGCTCTGAAAATGCCGTATTTGGTCAGCCGGAAGTTGGTCTTGGTATTACACCGGGATTTGGTGGTACACAGAGACTTGCCCGTCTGGTAAGCCCTGGCATGGCAAAACAGCTGATCTATACAGCCAGAAACATCAAGGCAGAAGAGGCATATCGCATTGGTCTTGTAAATGCAGTTTATCCATTGGAAGAGCTGCTTCCGGCAGCAAAGAAGATGGCAGCCGGCATTGCTGCTCAGGCTCCGATTGCTGTCCGTAACTGCAAAAAAGCGATCAATGAAGGGTTGCAGGTAGACATGGACCAGGCAATTGTGATCGAAGAAAAATTGTTTGGAGACTGCTTTGAGACAGAAGATCAGAAAGCAGGAATGGGCAACTTCCTTGAGAAGGACAAAGAGAAAAAGTTGAAAGTAGTTCCATTCAAAAATTGCTAATTGTTTTCACGATGCAGCAGTTGCTGTATTAAAAATATTTATGGAGGTTTTCAGATTATGAAAGTAGGTATTATCGGTGCTGGAACAATGGGTTCCGGAATTGCGCAGGCATTTGCGCAGACAGAAGGTTATGAAGTATATTTGTGCGATATTAATGAAGAGTTCGCTGCAAATGGAAAAAACAAGATTGCAAAAGGCTTTGAGAAAAGAATTGCAAAAGGCAAGATGGAGCAGGCAGATGCAGACGCTGTCCTTGCAAAGATCACAACAGGTGTTAAAGATATCTGTACTGATTGCGATCTGATTGTTGAAGCTGCTTTAGAAGTTATGGATGTTAAGAAACAGACTTTCAAAGAATTAGAAGAAATTGTAAAGAACAAAGATTGTATCTTTGCAACAAATACATCTTCTCTTTCTATCACAGAGATTGGACAGGGCATCAGCCATCCTGTAATTGGTATGCATTTCTTCAATCCAGCTCCTGTTATGAAGCTTGTTGAGGTTATTCGCGGAGAGAATACAACAGATGAAGTGAATGAAAAAGTAGTAGCAATCGCAAAAGAGATCGGTAAAACACCAGTAGAAGTAAAAGAAGCTGCAGGATTTGTTGTAAACCGTATTTTGATCCCTATGATCAATGAAGCAGTTGGCATCTATGCAGATGGTGTTGCTTCTGTTGAAGGCATCGACGCTGCTATGCAGCTTGGAGCAAATCATCCAATGGGACCTTTAGCATTGGGAGATCTGGTAGGACTTGATATTTGCCTTGCTATTATGGAAGTTTTACAGAACGAGACAGGAGATCCAAAATATCGTCCACATCCATTGTTAAGAAAGATGGTTCGTGCCGGTAAACTTGGTAGAAAAACCGGAATCGGTTTCTATGACTATTCCAAATAGATTTCAAACAATATGAAAGGAGTTCATTAGAACATGGATTTTAAATTTGACAAGCAGCATGAAATGGCTAAACAGTTGTTCCAGGATTTCGCTCAGAACGAAGTTAAGCCATTTGCTCAGGAAACAGATGAAACAGAAGCTTTCCCAGTGGAAACTGTTGAAAAGATGAAAAAACTGGGATTCATGGGTATTGCTATTCCAAAACAGTATGGTGGACAGGGCTGTGACTCTTTGATGTATGCTATGTGCGTAGAAGAGCTGGCAAAAGTTTGCGGTACTACAAGCGTTATCGTATCTGCACATTCTTCTCTTTGTGCGGATCCAATCAAAATGTATGGAACTGAAGAGCAGAAACAGAAATTCCTCGTGCCATTGGCAAACGGAGAAAAACTGGGTGCTTTCGGCTTGACTGAGCCAGGCGCTGGTACAGATGCACAGGGACAGCAGACAAAGGCTGTACTGGATGGCGATGAGTGGGTTCTTAATGGATCCAAATGCTTCATCACAAATGGTAAACAGGCTGACATCTACATTGTTATTGCCGTTACCGGTGTTGTTGAAAAACGTGGCAGAAAGATGAAAGAGATTTCTGCATTTATTGTTGAAAAGGGTACTCCAGGATTCACTTTTGGTACAAAAGAAAAGAAAATGGGTATTCGTGGTTCTTCCACATATGAGTTGATCTTCGAAGACTGCCGTATTCCAAAAGAAAACCTTTTGGGACAGATCGGTAAAGGATTTGGAATTGCTATGCACACTCTGGATGGTGGACGTATTGGTATTGCATCCCAGGCACTTGGTCTGGCAGAAGGTGCATTGGAAGCTACGATCGAATATGTAAAAGAAAGAAAACAGTTCGGCCGTTCTATCGCACAGTTCCAGAATACGCAGTTCCAGTTGGCTGATATGGCTACAAAAGTAGAAGCTGCTAAGATGCTGGTTTACAAAGCTGCAGTTGCAAAAGATACTCAGAAAGTATATAGCGTAGAAGCTGCAATGGCTAAATTGTACGCTGCAGAAGTTGCTATGGAAGTAACAACAAAGGCAGTTCAGTTACACGGTGGTTATGGTTACATTAGAGAATACGATGTAGAACGTATGATGCGTGATGCTAAGATCACAGAGATCTACGAAGGAACTTCAGAAGTTCAGCGCATGGTTATCTCTGGTAACTTATTGAAATAGGAGGTGCTCTCGTGAAAATAGTAGTATGTATTAAACAGGTTCCTGATACAAAGGGCGGCGTTGTATTTAACCCAGATGGCACATTAAATAGAGGTGCTATGCTTACCATTATGAACCCAGATGACAAAGCTGGTTTGGAAGCTGCATTAAAGATTAAAGATGAAATCGGTGCAGAGGTTACTGTACTGACAATGGGTCTTCCAAAGGCTGAGGAAGTTCTCCGTGAAGCAATTGCTATGGGCGCTGATAATGGTATTCTTGTTACCGATCGTGTTCTTGGTGGAGCTGATACATGGGCTACTTCTACAACGATTGCCGGTGCTCTGAGAAATATTGATTATGATCTGATCATTACTGGCCGTCAGGCGATTGATGGAGATACTGCTCAGGTTGGTCCTCAGATCGCAGAGCATTTGGGTCTTCCAGTTATCTCTTATGCACAGGATATCAAGGTAGAAGGTGATAGCGTAGTTGTACAGCGTCAGTATGAGGATCGTTATCATGTATTGAAAGCAAAGATGCCTTGTCTTATCACTGCACTTTCTGAATTGAACGAGCCACGTTACATGACACCAGGCGGAATCATGGATGCTTATGCAAGTGAGATTACTGTCTGGGGAAGAGCAGACTTGAAAGATGTAGATGATTCTGATCTTGGTCTGAAAGGATCCCCTACAAAGATTGCTAAGGCTTCAGATAAAGTACGTAAAGGTGCAGGAGAAAAAGTCACATTGGATCCTACCGATGCTGCAGCCTATATCGTTGACAAATTTAAAGAGAAACATATAATCTAATTGTGCATGGCTAATGGTACAAGAACGGAGGTTAAAATGAGTTTAGAAGAATATAAAGGTGTTTATGTCTTTGCTCAGCAGGTTGACGGTGAGGTAAGTGGCATCGCATACGAACTGCTTGGTAAAGCAAAGGATCTTGCAAAAGATTTGAATACAGATGTTACTGCTGTACTGATTGGTTATAACGTAAAAGGTCTTGTAGATGGACTTGCTCAGTACGGTGCAGATAAAGTTATCGTTGTTGATGACAAAGAATTGGAAGTATACAGAACAGAGCCATATACACATGCGTTGGCTTCAGTGATCAATGAGTACAAACCAGAGATCGTTTTGGTTGGTGCGACAGCAATTGGTCGTGACCTTGGTCCACGTGTATCTGCTCGTGTAGCTACAGGTCTGACAGCAGACTGTACAGTACTTGAGATTGGCGATTTCAATGATATTGCATCCAAACAGGTATTGCCAAATCAGTTGTTGATGACTCGTCCTGCATTTGGTGGAAATACAATTGCTACGATTGCATGTCCATTTAACCGTCCTCAGATGGCTACAGTTCGTCCGGGTGTTATGCAGAAGATCGATCCGATTGCTGATGCAAAAGCAGAAGTGATCGAGTTCAATCCTGGATTTACTCCTGACAACAAGTATGTTGAGATTCTCGAAGTTGTTAAATCCGTTAGTGACACGGTTGACATTGCAGATGCAAAAGTACTGGTATCCGGTGGACGTGGAGTTGGAAGTGCAGAGAACTTCAAACTTCTGGAAGATCTGGCAGAGGTACTTGGCGGAACCGTAAGTTGCTCCCGTGCAGTTGTTGAAAATGGATGGCTTCCAGTAGAGCGTCAGGTTGGACAGACCGGAAAGACAGTACGTCCAAACATTTATTTCGCAATCGGTATTTCCGGAGCAATCCAGCATGTAGCCGGTATGGAAGAGTCCGACATTATTGTTGCGATCAACAAAGATGAAGATGCACCGATCTTTGATGTAGCGGATTATGGTTTAGTAGGAGATTTGAACAAAATCCTTCCACCATTGACAGAAATGTTGAAAGCAGAAATCAATGCTAAATAATAATGGATGATAGAAGAGGTGGCCGATGGATTTCGGCTGCCTTTTTGCGTTAAAAAAAGATTTGAGGGTACATATATGAAAGAAATCGGAGTTGTAATCTGCAATTACAATAAAAAGAATTTTGTGTTAGAGGGAATTCAAAGTGTGTGGGAAAGCACAATCGATAATTATGATATTTACGTGGTAGATAATGCGTCGACGGATGGAAGCGTCGATGCGATCCGTGATCAATATGGTGATCAGGTAAATCTTTTGATAAATAAGGAAAATTTGGGAGGATCCGGTGGCTTTTACCGAGGACTGAAAGTAGTTCTGGATCGGGGCTACCGATACTTTTTTTGTTTAGATGATGATGCCTTGGTTGATGAAAGGGCGTTGGAAATTTTATATTCGTATATGGAAGAAAATCCGAATGTAGGCATGGCGGGATGCCGGGTATATCACAGACAGTTTCCGGAGTATATCCAGCAAAGTGGATTGAAGATTGACTTTGCCAAAGGAACAGCGACAACAATGGGAGCGGATATGCTGGAAGATGGAAGCCTGCCGGAGATCGTTGAATGCGATGCGGTGGCAACATGTGCGGTGATGGTAAGAGCAGAGATCTGCAAGGAAAAGAATATCGGCTTGATCCCATCGGACAATTTTATCTATTGGGATGATATGGAGTGGGGACACCGGATCGCACGCGCCGGCTATTCGGTTGTGACCTTAGGCAGCGCCAAGGCACTGCACCAGATGGGCGCCAACACGAAAAAGCCAACTACATTTTTAAATTATTATATGTGGCGAAATCGAACCCGGTTTTTTATGAAATACACGGACGAAAAAGAATGGGATGAGATGAGTGCAAGTATCTTATCCGGGGTATTTGATGCACTGTATGAGTGTATGTATCGTGGCGAGCACAACAATATGAAATCCATTGCATATGCGTATCAGGATGCGTTACGTGGTGTCCGAGGAAAAGCGGGAGAGGACAAAATTCTTTCCAATGATGCCAATGATGATAAGCTGGAACAACGATTGAGACAGGCAGATTCTTACTGCCTGATTGAAAATGGACAGGAGGAAGATGCTGTCTATTTGCGTAATTTTATAGAAAAAATCAATCCGCGTTGTGTGGAAACCAGTGAGGAAGAAGCGAAACTTGTTTTGGAACTGGTGCCGTACATTTTTCGGGTCAAAGACTTTTCATTGGACAAAATTTATATTGATGGAAGCCGGAACTGTCTGCTCGATGAGGAGGATGTGATGGCAGTTGCCAACTATGAATATAGCAAAATGTTGTATCTGTATATGAATCAGCCTGTATTTTTGGAGGCGTGCCGTGAATTACACAAGGGAGGAACAAAAAATGAATAAATGGACGAAAAAAATAAGTGTGATCCTGTTTAGTCTGGCTGCATCCATGTTATTTTTTGCGAATCAAGGCCAGGCAAAAACGCCGGTAGAAAAGTGGGGGCGGCTTCAGGTTCAGGGTACCTATATGACCACGCAGTCAGGAAAAAAGGTACAGCTCAAAGGCGTGAGTACGCATGGGATTGCGTGGTTTCCACAATATATTGATAAAACAGGTTTTTCCAGTCTGAAAAAGATGGGGGTCAATACGATCCGTCTGGCTTTTTATAGCGATCCGGGAGCAGGATACTCGAAAAGCTTGTATCAGAAGGTTGATGAAGGCGTACAGTATGCAACAGAACTTGGTATGTATGTGATCATTGACTGGCACATCCTAAATGATGGAAATCCGAAAAAGCACGAAAAAAATGCAAAGAAATTCTTTTTGTATTTTGCCAAAAAATATGGAAAACAAAAAAATATCTTATATGAGATATGCAATGAGCCAAATGGAAATGTGATATGGACAAAAGACATTCGGCCGTATGCGAACCGGATGATAAAGCAGATCCGTAAGTACGATAAGAAAAATATCATAATTGTAGGAACTCCGACCTGGAGCCAGGATGTCGATGTGGTATCTGAAAAGCCACTGAAACAGAAAAATATTATGTATGCATTACATTTTTACGCGGCAACGCACAAAGCAGATCTTCGAAACAAATTAAAGACCGCTCATCAAAACGGACTTCCGGTCTTTGTTTCTGAATTTAGCATATGTGATGCGTCCGGCAATGGTGCGATTGACAAAAAATCAGCAGATCAATGGATGAAACTGCTGAATCAGTATAAGATCGGCTATGTTTCCTGGAATCTGTCGAATAAAGCAGAGACAAGTTCTTTGTTGAAAAATAGTTGCAGCAAAACCGGCAATTTTAAAAAGAGTGATCTGTCTAAAAGCGGTGTTTATATATATAAATACTGGAAGAAAAAATAAAATGCTCCAGTTAGCGGACAGAGGATATGGATGAGAATTTTGGTTGCTAAAGATTTCTATCTTTAGTATACTGAAAAAGATAATTTGAATACGCGGACCGAATGTGAGAAGTACATTCAGAAATGGAGATAGATATGAGTAGTTTTCAGGTAGAATTGAAAAAAGTGGTAGATGATTCTTATGAAGTGCAGATTGGCAAGGATCTGATGCCTGCATTGATGGAAGATCTTGCCAATGGACTGGCCGGAAAGATAAAAAAATTTGCAGTGATCACAGACTCTACAGTTGAAAAATTATACGCAGAGCCAATTTTAGAAAAAATACATGAAGCCGGATATACGGGTGACATGTTTGTGTTCCCTGCCGGAGAGAAGAGCAAAGTACGCAGCACGAAAGAGCAGCTAGAAGATGCGATGCTGGCAAAAGGTTACCGCAGAGATTGTTGTGTGATCGCAATAGGTGGAGGTGTGGTTACGGATCTTGCCGGATTTTTGGCGGGTACATTTGGACGTGGTGTGCCGTTTATCAATTATGCTACTACGTTATTGTCGGCGGCAGATGCATCGATCGGGGGAAAAACGGCAGTTGATACCGATCTTGCCACTAATCTGATCGGATTGATCTATCAGCCATTGAAAGTATATGTAGATATTGCCACCTGGAAGACTTTGCCGGAAAAACAAATGATCAATGGTCTGGCAGAGACGATCAAACATGCCTGTCTTGCGGATATGGAGTTGTTTGAGTACTTGGAAAAACATTATCAGGATATACTGGCATGTGACGAAGCAGCATGTACTTATATTTCAGAACACAACTGCAATGTGAAGTATCAGGTGGTAATGAAAGATGAGAAAGAAAAAAATCTGCGGGAAATATTGAATCTTGGTCATACGGTAGGAAGAGCGATTGAAACAGTAAGTGATTACCGCCTTTTACATGGAGAAGCAGTGGCAATCGGTATGGCAGCTCAGGTACGTCTTGGATGTGAGTGTGGATATCTGACAGAAGAGGAGCGGGACCGTGTTCTGGCATTACAGGAAAAAGTGGGTCTCCCCAATGAGATTCCGTCGTATATCGATAAAAAAGAACTAGTGAAAAAGCTTTATACCGATAAAAAAGTTCGGGATGGAAAACTTCGCTTTGTATTCCAGAAACACATTGGAGAGGTGATGTGCTTTGGCGATGAGGTTTATGCCCGTCCGGTAGCAGAAGAAGAAATATCAAACATTCTGGAACAAATGTAAATCATTTGTATTTTAATGGGCTTCGTGATATAATTAAATCAATTATATTTTTAGAATTGCGCGGAGGTAACTTATGAGAAGTAAAAACAAAGTGCACGAAAACAAAGATGCCGATAGAGCATTGAAAAAACAACAAAAACGTGAAAAAAAGGTTGCGGCAAAAGCGGCGAAAGTAGCGGATAAAAGAGTGAAAAAAGCAGCAAAAAAAGCTTCTGGAACAAAACCCGGCAAAGACAAACGGGTGGCGAAGAATACCGGAAAGACAGCTGGTATTATGAAGAAGGTTGCTTCCGGGGTTAAAAAAGTGCCGGGAATGATTGCCGGCATCTTCAAAAAGAAGCCAAGAGATGGAAGAAAGAAAGCAAAGATTTCCATTAAGCTGGAGATCTTATTTCTGACTTTACTGCCTCTTATTGTGATGGCTATTATTATTGCTTTGTATGCTCATCAGTCGATGCAAAAGAGTATCGCGGATCAGGCATTGAACGGATTGAAAGACTTATGCTATTCAGTAAAGGGTACATACGACACACTGGATTCCGACATGTATGAGATGAATGGTGATTATCTGCGCAAAGGTCAGTATGAGATCACGAAGAATGAAAAGATGTTAGAAAATTTCGTTCATGAATCGGATGCACAGATTTCCCTTTATTATGGAGATAAGGTGGTAGCAACTTCACTTACCAGCCATCTTACCGGAAAGAAGATACATGGTGTCACAGCACCGGAGAGTATTGTGAAGACAGTTGTAGATGAAAAGGAAGAGTATTCTACATCGAAGGATCAGATCAATGACGATAAATACTATTCCTATTATATTCCACTGAAGAATCCAGGTGGTGCTGTTGTCGGCATGATCTGTGCAGGAAAACCGGCGAAGAGCATCGACAAGTCGATCACAGAAAGTACGGCAGGAATTTTACTTGTTTCCGTGATCATTTTAGTTCTGGCAGCTATATTGGTTCTGGTTATATCGAATCGACTGGGTCAGGCGATCCGTAAAGCAGAAGGTATGTTGGGCAACATTTCAGAGGGTAATCTGAATGTTGCGATTGATAAGAAGATCGTCAACCGGAAGGATGAACTGGGATTGATGGCGCAGGCCTTGAGTGGGCTTATGAATGAATTGCAGGGAGTTATCCGGAGTGTCAAAGATTCTTCCGTTGTTTTGGCAGATGCCGGACAGAATCTGAATGATTTTGCCAACAGTACCAGACAGACCGCCGATGAGATCAATTCAGCGGTAGGGGACATTTCCAAGGGAGCATTGACACAGGTTGAAGATACGGAAAATGCGATGAATCAGGTGGATTACATGGGAAATACGATCGATCAGATCGTAAACCGCGCAGGGACTTTGTTCCAGACATCTGAGGCAATGGAGATTTCGAAAAATGATGCGGAAGAGATCATCAGCCAGTTGACGGTTTCCAGTGAGAAGACATATGAAGCAGTTCGCAGTATTGAGCGTCAGGTCAATCTTACGGATGAATCGGTTGGTGAAATTCAGGAGGCTGTTAAGCTGATTTCCTCAATTGCATCAGAGACCAATCTGCTGTCATTAAATGCCAGCATTGAGGCAGCAAGAGCCGGTGAAGCAGGAAAAGGATTTGCTGTTGTTGCTACCGAGATTCAAAAGCTTGCTGATGAGTCCAGCCGCTCGGCAAAGAAGATTGGTGAAGTTATCAAGAATCTGTCTGCAGAGTCTAAAAATACAGTAGATGCGATGGAATCGATCCATGCGATCATTGAAGAACAGCAGACGAAACTGCAGCAGACAAAAGACAAGTTCGAAGATGTTAGTCAGGGAATCCAGTCATCGATGAACGAGATCAAAGAAATCAGAAATGACTCCAATGCCTGTGGTGGTGCGAGAGTTCAGGTTACGGATGCGATACGTAGTTTGTCAGCTGTGGCAGAACAAAATGCAGCAGCGACGGAGCAGACTACTGCATCTATGGATGAATTAAATAAAACAATGAGTATTCTGGCTGAAAAAGCCGATGAATTAGGTGTTCTGGCAAATAGTATGCAGGAACGATTAGAATTTTTTAAGTTGTAGGAGGCAATGGTGATGAAACCATACGGATTAAACGAATTAAGAAAGATGTATCTGGAATTTTTTGAAAGCAAAGGACATTTGGTAATGCCAAGTTTTTCGCTGGTTCCACAGAATGATAAAAGTTTGCTTTTGATCAATGCAGGAATGGCTCCTTTGAAACCTTACTTTACAGGACAGGAGATTCCGCCACGTACCAGAGTGACCACATGTCAGAAATGTATTCGTACAGGTGATATTGAGAATGTCGGAAAGACAGCGAGACATGGTACATTTTTTGAGATGCTGGGAAACTTTTCTTTTGGCGATTATTTTAAACATGAAGCGATCGCATGGTCATGGGAATTTTTAACAAAAGTATTGGAAATTCCAGAGGATCGTTTATACCCTTCGATCTATCAGGACGATGATGAAGCTTTTGATATCTGGAATCAGGAGATTGGCGTTGCGAAAGATCGCATTTTCCGTTTTGGAAAAGAGGACAATTTCTGGGAGCATGGTGCAGGCCCATGTGGTCCTTGCTCGGAGATTTATTTTGACCGCGGCGAAAAATACGGCTGTGGCAAACCGGGATGTACCGTTGGCTGTGAATGTGATCGTTATATTGAGATCTGGAATAATGTATTTACACAATTTGAAAACGATGGAAATGGCAATTATGAAGAACTTGCCCAGAAAAACATTGACACCGGAATGGGTCTGGAGCGTCTGGCTACCGTGATGCAGGATGTAGATTCGATCTTTGATGTAGATACGATCAAGGCAATTCGTGATAAAGTATGTGAGTTTGCCCATGTGACATATGAGTCTGATTATAAGACGGATGTATCTATCCGCGTTATTACAGACCATATTCGTTCGGTTACCTTTATGGTATCGGATGGTATTACTCCATCGAATGAGGGACGAGGATATGTATTACGACGTCTGCTGCGACGCGCTGCCCGTCATGGAAGACTGTTGGGGATCAAAGGGGAGTTCCTTGCAGAATTAAGTAAAACCGTGATCGCTGAGTCGCATACCGGTTATCCGGAGCTGGCATACCGTGAAGAATATATCTTAAAACAGATCACTGCGGAAGAGCAGAAGTTTAATAAGACGATCGATCAGGGACTTTCAATTTTGGCTGATATGATGTCTGAACTTGAAGAAAAAGGCGAGAAAGTCTTGTCTGGTGCCAATACATTTAAACTGTATGATACCTATGGTTTTCCGATGGATCTTACCATTGAGATCCTTGAGGAGAAAGGCATGTCCGTTGACGAGGAAGGCTTCCATGCAGCTATGGACGAGCAGCGTCAAAAGGCACGTGATGCCAGAAGCGAGACCAATTACATGGGTGCCGATGTGACGATCTATCAGTCCATTGATCCATCCATTGAGAGCAAGTTTGTAGGGTATGACCGTTTGACACATTCTTCTAAGGTTGTTGTTATGACAACACAGGATGCGATCGTGGATCAGCTGGACAAAGGTATGGAAGGTACCATTCTGGTCGAAGAGACTCCGTTGTATGCTACCATGGGTGGTCAGATGGCAGATACAGGTGTGATCACAACAGCATCTGGTGCTAAATTTGTTGTGAAAGACGTGATCAAACTTCAGGGTACCAAGATCGGTCATGTAGGAGAGATGGTAGAAGGAAGCATTTCCGTAGGAGACGAAGTTACACTTACGGTGGATGAAAAGAGAAGAGCACTTACTGAGAACAATCACAGCGCCACTCATTTGATGCAGCAGGCACTTCGTGAGGTGCTTGGTTCTCATGTAGAGCAGAAGGGATCTCTGGTAGACGAGGATCATCTTCGTTTTGACTTCACTCATTTTTCACCGATGACGAAAGAAGAGATTAAAGAAGTTGAAAAGATTGTAAATGAGAAGATTGCAGCCAAATTGCCGGTTGTAACAAACGAGATGTCGATTGAAGATGCGAAAAAAACAGGTGCTATGGCATTGTTTGGAGAAAAATACGGTGAAGTTGTCCGTGTGGTACAGATGGGTGATTTCAGTTCAGAACTTTGCGGTGGTACCCATGTAGAAAATACCGGTAACATTTCAGCATTTAAGATCATTTCAGAGGCTGGTGTGGCAGCTGGTGTGAGACGTATCGAGGCATTGACCGGGGCTGGCTTACTTGCTTATTATGAGAAAGAAGAAGAAGAGTTAACACAGACAGCGACACAGTTAAAGACAAACACATTTGAAGTAGCTGCCAAAGTGGCTGCATTGCAGGATGAATTAAAAGCGGCATTGAAAGAAAATGAGCAGTTAAAAGCTAAACTTGCAAAAGAAGCAGCCGGTGATGTGACCGCAGATGCTGTTGAATATCAGGGCGTTAAACTTCTTGTAAAAGAATTGTCGGATGTAGATATGAATGGTATGAGAGATTTGGGAGACGATACCAAAAATAAATTGGGTGAAGCCTTTATCGTATTTGCCTGTGAGGCAAATGGAAAAGCCAATCTAATCGCCATGGCAACCGATGGTGCGATGAAGAAAGGCGCTCATGCCGGAAATCTGATCAAAGAGATTGCTTCTTTGGTTGGTGGCGGTGGCGGTGGCCGTCCAAACATGGCACAGGCTGGAGGTAAGAATCCTGCCGGAATTCAGGAAGCGCTGGAAAAAGCTATGGAAGTTATGAAAGATCAATTAGCATAGATTTAGAAGAATTCTTTATGTATGGCAAGGAGCAGTTCGATTCCTTCCTCTTTCGTAAAAAGAGGAGTTTCGGGCTGCTTTTCTTTTTGAAGAAGATAGCGGTCTTTTTCTTTGTATCCTTTTTGGAATATCGTATGTGAATCTGGAGAAAAAGCGGCAGGAATACAAAAAAAGGTACCTTGCTGTTTGACGTAACAATTGCTGGCTGTTGCCTTTTTTCGATGGGAGGAATCCACATAGGTGCCAATGCTTTTATGGATCGCCATATCCTCATCCGGAAGATAATAATAGTTTTTATAGTCAGGGAAAAAATGATATAAAGTTTCTTTGTGAAGAGGAACTTTTGCAGTGCAGGATCTGTCATCGCAACAAAGAGAAAAACCAAGAGGAGATTCAAGCTGGAGAGGAATCTTATAGGTGCCGGAAGTTTTTCCAGAAAAAAGAACCGCATCCTCTGTATATTCTTCTGAATATGAGAGAATTTCAGGCATTGCATAGCAAAGGCAGTTTCCACATGTGATTGTACCCAATAAGTCATCCCGGTTGTGCTGCAGCAGCTGATTCTTTTTTGCAGCAGTTCCACGGTCTTTATAGAATTTCATTTTCATATAATCAAGGTATAATTGAATGCAGTCTTTTCCGGAGAACGTATCATTTCGGACAAAACCAAATAAACGTTCCATCGTCGTGAGCTTTTGATTTGCTGTGTGAATATATGGGCGTAAATGTCGGGCATAAGAATACAGATCCATATGGTCATGAGGGGGAAATGTCGTTTCTATCTTATGCTGCTGTATTTTATGACGCAGATATGGCACATCAAAGGTGTTTCCGTTGAAGTGGATCAGTGTTTGAAATCCGGAAATATAATCCGTAAAATGGAGAAGAAGTTCTTTTTCACTTACATAATCATCGGCGAACCACTGAACCAGTTTCAGTTTACCTTCAAAAATGTGAATCACGCCGATCAGATACACAGAAGAAACCTGAGCAGAAAGACCGGTTGTTTCAATATCAAAAAAACAGACATCTTCTGTGGGACAGGGAAGTGCCAAAAGACCGTCACGAACGGCGGCATTGTCAATATCCAGAATTTTTTCTACAATCTCCATAACATTTATTCACTCCGTTTATTTTTTCTCATAAAATGATACTTCAATAATACAACAAAAAAAGTGTGTTGCAAACCGTAAAAATATGATACAATACATTAAAATTATGGAAATGGAGAATATCATGGAAGGGAATAAAAGATTACATCATCTGCAGGGATTGAAGGGACGCGTCCAGAACAAATTGAGCGGATTTGTGAGAGCGGCAGTAGTAGCTGTTCTGGTTGCATTCCAGTTTGCAGTAATCATTTTTTTGCCATTTGTATTGCGGCAGTATTTCATGTATTTTTATGTTATCATGGAGATACTTGGTGTTCTCGCCGTGTTGGCACTGACCAATGATAACCGCAGTATGTCGTACAAATTTGCGTGGCTCTGCATTATCGTTGTACTGCCGATTTCCGGCTATATCATGTTTGCGCTTTGGGGAAAAGTAGGAAAGAGAAACAAGTTAAATTATCAGATAAAGGTTCACACCAAAGAAGTTGATCAGAATCTCGTGTTTCATCCGGAAATTGAAGAAGAATTTTCAAAGAAGCACCCGGTTAGTTCCAGAATGTCCAAATATATGGAAGCGATGGGATCGCCGATCTACAAAAATAATCAGGCGAGGTATTATGATTTTGGAGAGGTCGCCTTTGATGATCTGTTTGCTGACCTGGAAAAGGCGGAAAAATTTATTTTCATTGAATTTTTTATTGTAGCAGAAGGTGCCTTGTGGGATAAACTGCATGATATTCTTGTTGGAAAAGTAAAACAGGGGGTTGAGGTAAAATTTTTATATGATGATTTTGGATCATTGATCCGCACCGATAACGATTTTGCTGCCAATCTCAATAAAGAAGGGATTCAGACAGAGGTGTTCAATCCGATCCACCGCTATGTCAATAAATTATTTATGAATTTCAGGGATCACCGGAAAATTGTGGTCATTGATGGAAATATTGCTTATACCGGTGGCTTCAATATTGCGGATGAATATGCCAATCTGGTTGAGCGGTTCGGTATCTGGAAAGATGCCGGTGTGCGGATTGAGGGAGACGCGGTATGGGGAATGACGATCGCTTTTCTGGAATTGTGGTCTGTGTGCCGGGTAAGGAAATCAATCGACTATGACAAGTACAAACCGGGACAACATGGCGTGACAAGTGATATGTATTGTCATGTGCTTCGAGACGGTCCGGCGATCAGTACACGATCCTTTGTGGGAAATTCTTACAAGCAGATGATCCAGTATGCAGGGCAGAAGCTATATATTATGACGCCTTACCTGATTTTGGATGAAACGATGGTTGAAACATTGATCGAAGCATCGAGCCGTGGTGTGGATGTCCGGATCCTTACACCCAATATCCCGGATAAGAAACATATCAAATGGATGACGGAATTTAATTATGGCATTTTGCTCGAGCATGGAATCCGTATCTTTGAATACACGCCAGGATTTGTACATTCAAAAGTGATCATGAACGAACACTGTGCCATTGTGGGAACGATCAATATGGATTACCGGAGTTTTTATCTGCACTATGAAAATGGCGTGTGGATCTACGATGAGACATTCCGCCGGCAGGTGGAAAAAGATTTTATGGATACATTTGCAGTCAGTGAGGAGATCAGTTTCGAACAGTGGAAAAAACGACCACTGAAAAGACGGATCATCCAACATCTGTTAAATGTATTTGACACATTAGTTTAGGAAAGGGACGAGACGATAGATGATCGCATATATAAAAGGAATTTTGGATACGGTAGAGCAGGATCGTATTGTGGTAGAAAATCAGGGAATGGGATATGAGATCCTGGTACCGGGATCGGTTCTATCACAATTGCCGTCGGTTGGACGGGAAGTGAAAATTTATACATACCTGCATGTCAGAGAGGACATTATGCAGCTGTTTGGCTTTCTTTCACGGGATGAATTAAATATGTTCAAAATGCTGATCACGGTCAATGGCGTCGGTCCGAAAGGTGCGTTGGGCGTGCTGACGGTGATGGATGCTGACCAGCTGCGGTTTGCGATACTGGCGGATGATGCCAAGAGTATTGCGAAGGCTCCGGGGATCGGTGCCAAAACAGCAGGTAAAGTGATTCTGGAACTGAAGGATAAATGTGATCTGGAAGAGGTGTTTGAATCCAGCTTTGCGAAGAATGGACAGGGAACAGCGGGGCAGACCGCGATGTCTTCTGCCAGCCAGGATGCGATCGAAGCACTGGTTGCCCTTGGGTATTCTGCGGCAGAGGCGGCAAAGGCTGTGGGACGATGTGATTTTGATGAAAATACAACAGTAGAAGAAATACTGAAACAAAGCCTGAAAAATATGGGATAATGGAGACGGCGATGAATAAACGGATTATAACAACAGATGTGATCGAAGAAGATTACAAAATTGAAAATAGTTTAAGACCTAAGTTATTGAAAGATTATATTGGTCAGACAAAGGCAAAAGAAAATTTAAAGATTTATATTGAGGCAGCCAAAGCAAGAGGCGAGTCGCTGGATCATGTACTGTTATACGGCCCGCCTGGACTTGGAAAGACAACGCTGGCAGGAATTATTGCCAATGAGATGGATGTGAATTTAAAGATCACATCCGGTCCTGCCATTGAAAAACCGGGTGATATGGCTTCGATTTTGAACAATCTGCAGGACGGAGACCTGTTATTTGTGGATGAGATCCATCGACTGAACCGTCAGGTAGAAGAGGTACTATATCCGGCAATGGAGGATTATGTCATTGACATTGTAATCGGAAAAGGGGCTTCTGCCCGAAGTGTCCGGCTGGATCTGCCTAAGTTTACACTGGTAGGAGCAACAACCAGAGCGGGGATGCTGACGGCGCCATTGCGTGACCGATTTGGTGTGGTTCATCGGCTTGAATTTTATACAATAGAAGAACTGACACAGATTGTCAGACGTTCAGCAGCAGTATTTCAGGTCGAAATGGAAGAGGAAGGCGCAAAAGAAATTGCAAGACGGTCAAGAGGAACGCCTCGTCTGGCAAACCGCTTATTAAAGCGTGTGAGAGATTTTGCACAGGTAAAATATGATGGCGTGATCACCGGAGAGGTTGCCAACTTTGCACTGAATCTTTTGGAAGTCGATAAAATGGGACTGGATCATACGGATCGAAATATCCTGATGACCATGATCGAAAAGTTTTCCGGCGGTCCGGTCGGCCTTGATACTCTGGCGGCTGCCATTGGCGAAGACCGTGGTACGGTGGAGGATGTATATGAACCTTATCTGATCCAGAATGGACTGATCCAGCGTACGCCAAGAGGACGGATCGTCACACGAAATGCCTATTTACACTTTGGATTGCCGTTTGACGAATGAATGGATATCATGTATACTGAAATAAGAATAACAATTGAGGTGTTCCTATGGAAAACAAGAATACAACAGAAGTTTTGATCGATGGCCGCAAGTACGCGATCAGTGGTGTAGACAGTGATGATTATGCGCAGCAGATCGCGACGTATATCAATCACAAGTTTGCCGAGTTCAAGCAGATGGACTATTATGAACGTCTGGATATGGATCTTCGCAATGTTTTGCTGGCGATCAATATAGCAGATGATTATTATAAGGCAAAAGATGCAGCGAGGGACTACCATGAACAGATTCAGAAGAAGGACAAGATGATCCTTGATATGAAACATGAGATGATCAAACTGCAGGATCAGGTTGACCGCTTACAGAAAGAGAAAGATGAGATGGAGACATCCTGGAAAAAGGACCGTGAAAAGCGGATTGAACTGGAAACGAAATTAAAACAGAGAAAATAGTTGACGGACTGTGAGGTAGTGATCTGCTTTGCAGTCTGTTTTTTACCATAACAGGAGTGTGTAGATGAAACAGGTAGAAATTCTGGCACCGGCCGGATCCATAGAGAGCCTTTATGCATCGCTAAATATGGGGGCGGATGCAGTATATGTAGGGACAAGCCGTTTTGGAGCCAGAGCATTTGCTCAAAATCCATCGGTCGATGAACTACAGGAAGCGTTATTGTATGCGCATTTAAAAGAAAAGAAGATTTATCTTACAGTAAATACACTGTTAAATGAACATGAATTAAAGAATGATCTATATGATATGATCGCTCCACTGTATGAAAATGGATTGGATGCCTGTATTGTACAAGATCTTGGCGTATTGAAGTTTCTGCATGAAAATTTTCCCGGTATGGATCTGCATGCCAGCACGCAGATGACGATTTTTTCCGGAGAAGAAGCAAATCTTTTTAAAAGATATGGTGTGACGCGGTATGTTCCGGCGCGGGAACTTTCAATTGAGGAGATCCGGGAAGCAAGGAGACAGACCGATCTGGAGATTGAGGTCTTTGTACACGGAGCACTGTGTTACTGCTATTCCGGACAATGCCTGTTGAGTGAGGTGATCGGTGGCCGCAGTGGCAATCGTGGCATGTGTGCACAGCCATGCCGCCTGCCGTATAAAACGCCATATGGGGATGGTTATCTTTTTAGCACCAAAGACAGTTGTACCCTGTTTCAGATACCGGAACTTATAGAGAGCGGAATTGATTCTTTTAAGATTGAAGGACGGATGAAGAAGGTGGAATATAGTGCCTTTCTTGCATATGTTTACCGCAAATATACGGATTACTATCTGACCAATGGAAAAGAAGCCTTTCAAATGCTGGCAGAAGATCCAGATAGTCCATTGTGGCAGGACTATGTTCGCTGTCAGGACCTGTATAACCGGGGCGGTTTTTCTAAGAGTTTTCTATTTGAAAAAGACAAACAGAATATGATCGATACAAAGCGGAATAACCATTATGGTTCACTCGTAGGAACGGTATCGAAAGCAGACCGGTATCAGCCGACAGTAGAGCTGCAAAAAGATATATCTTACCAGGATGTATTGGAATTTCGGGATGAAGAGGGGAACAGCTGCTACGAATACACGGTAAAAGATCCGGCGAAAAAAGGTCACACGATAAGACCAAAAGTATTGCCGGATTCACATATATATGCAGGGCAGAAATTATATCGTACCAGAAATCAGGATCTGTTGAACTGGATCCAGATGAAGATGCAGGAAAGCAAGGAGGACATTCCATTAACAGGCAGCTTTTCGGCTCATCTGGGTGAACCGATGAAACTGACACTGCAGGCAAAAGATGTTGAGGTTTCCTGTGAAGGACAAGAGGTAACAGGGGCGGTCAAAAAGGCGGCAACAAAGGAAGATGTTCAGAAAGCGGTATGCTCGCTTGGCAATACCTGGTATTGCATGGATTCGCTGACCTGTTCGATCGATCCGGATGTGTTTTTGCCGGTAGGCGCACTCAAAAAACTTCGTAGAGATGCCATTGACAAGTGGCAGGAAGCCTTTGGCAGAACGTATATAAAAGACCACAGGATGAAAAGGATGGTCTGTTCAGATGCTATGACAGAAGTGCCGGCAAAAAAAGAAATTAAGGGAAAAACATTGGTCAGTGTAACAGGGCTTGAACAACTGCGTACCGTTTTGGAGGTGGCAGGTTCCTCTGCCATGATCCATCTGAAACTCGAAGACTTTCCATGTCAGGACTTGCCGGAAGCTGCGCGGCTGTTGCAGAAAACCGACATTGCCATATCATTCCCTCGTGTGCTTCGTGGAAAGGGAAAGGAAAACTTTTTAAAAGATTGGGAGCAATGGGGCGGATCGCTTAGACCACTGGTGTCTGCTGTAATGGTAAACAGTCATGCCATGTATTTATATGCGAAGAAATTCTGGCCGGATGCGTGCCTTTTGGCAGATGAAAATCTGTATCAGATGAATTCAATGGCGATGCAGGTTTATGAGGAATTTGGATTGCAAAAGGGACCGGATATTGTATACGGCCGACAGGCAGTTATGGTAACGGAAAGCTGTCTGGCAAAGACATTGAAACGCTGCGGCAAAGGGGATCAGCAAATACCGGTCAAGGCGCCAAAAGGAGACCGGTTTATCGTATGTACCCATTGCCGGTATTGCTATAACACGGTTTATACCAAAGATGCCAGAAAAGGACAGGGCAAATCAGAGAACTGGCGTCGGATCGACTTTACATTCGAAGAAAATAAAGAAGTGAGAGAGGTTTTAAGACAATGGATTTGATTGTGGCAGAATTGGCACGATATGCGCTCATATTTATTTTCGCTCTGTATACTTTTTATTCATTCCGTGGTGTAACACGGAAAACGCAGGAAGGAAAAGAGCGTGTATTCCGCATTCAGAGGAGTTTGACAATTTTATTTGTGTTTATATGCAACCTGGTTCTTATTGTAGAGAATCAGGATCTGGAAACCATTGCTATTTTTGGCGCGGAGCTGATATTCTATTTTTTCTTTGTCAATATCTATCAGGTGTTCTACAAAGGAATGTCAAAGCTTGTGCTGAATAATATGATGATGTGTATGATGGTCGGATTTATCATGCTGGGACGACTGGATCATGCGTATGCGATCAGACAGTTGGTTATGGCAGCGATTGCCATGGGTGTTTGTTTATTTGTCCCATTTTTCATCCAGCGCTTTGTCATCTGGGAAAAGTTAGGTTGGCAATATGCAATTTGCGGTATTCTTTTACTGATGCTTGTTTTTGTGATCGGTGAGGAACGGTATGGTGCCGTAAACTGGATCCGTGTGGGAGGCGTGTCCTTGCAGCCGTCTGAGTTTGTAAAGATCATCTATGTGTTTTTTATCGCGGCAACACTTACAAAAGTAATGGCAATGCGGGGAGCAGAGGATAAAAAGAAAGAATGCTTTCGTATGATCTGTATCATTACGGCGGTGGCAGCGGTCCATGTTCTGATACTGGTAGCTGAAAAAGATCTGGGTGCGGCTTTGATCTATTTTATTACCTATCTGGTGGTATTATATGTTGCAACGATGCAGATCGGCTATCTGGCTGCCGGTCTGGGTGGAGGAACACTGGCAGCGATCGCCGCGTACCATTTGTTCTCTCATGTGCAGACGCGTGTGATCGCATGGAAAGATCCGTGGCCGAATATCAATGGAAAAGCATATCAGATCTGCCGGAGCCTGTTTGCAATCGGAACCGGTGGAGTGGCTGGCATGGGTCTGGGGCAGGGAATGCCAGAGAGTGTTCCTGTTGTAGAGAGTGATTTTATATTTTCGGGAATTACAGAAGAATTCGGTATGCTGTTTTCCATCTGCCTGATCCTGATCTATTGTAGCTGCTTCATTATGTTTGTCAATATTGCCATGAAAATGAAAAAGAGATTTTACAAATTGTGTGCATTTGGACTGAGTGTTGTCTTTATATTTCAGGTCTTTTTGTGTATAGGCGGGGCAACGAAGTTTATCCCATCGACAGGTGTTACATTGCCACTGATCAGTTATGGTGGTAGTTCGATCATTACAACGATCATCATTTTTAGTATCATTCAGGGAATGTATGTATTGAATCAGAAGGAAGAGGAGGCAAAAATTGAAACGCTTCAAGAACAACAGGGAAGAAAGAAAAACCGAAAAGCAAAAAGGTAAATTAAACCGTGAAATGGCAGTGATCACATATCTGATCCTGGCTGTTTTTATGGTCATGATCGGATATATGGTATATTTTGTCGTGTATCAGTCTAAGGA
>CAKREC010000015.1 GCA_934316925.1 uncultured Eubacterium sp. | reverse complement strand
AAGATGAGTTGTTCAATCTGTTTTAACGGTAGATGGGGGGATGCAATATATCAAGTTTTCTCGCCAGAAGAAATTTTTAACGATCCAGCAGAATTATAGCTGGCATCTGACATTTAAGAAGCGAATTGTCATTTCTTTTCTACTTTGTTATAATTGACTGAAAGACTATGCAAAATGAGCAGGAGGAAACAAGACATGAAAGACGGCTTTTGGAAGGTGGCGGCTGCATCGCCGGAGCTTAGGGTGGCAGACCCTGTGTATAATAAAACACAGTTAGTGAAAAAAGCAAAAGAGATGAATGATGCAGGGGTACGACTTCTGGCGTTTCCTGAGTTTTCTCTGACGGGGTATACTTGTCATGATCTGTTTTTGCAGGATACCCTTTTGGAGGGGAGTTTTCAGGCACTGCTTGATTTTGTGGAAGAAACAAAAGAACTAGATGTGATCTGTGTAGTTGGCTTGCCGGTTCTTTTAGAATATAAGTTGTATAATGTGGCGGCAGTTGTAGGCGGGGGTACGATCTATGGCATGGTTCCTAAAACATATCTGCCCAATTATAGTGAATTTTACGAAGCGAGACAGTTTCACGCTTGTCCGAAAACCAATCGGGTGCTGACATGGGACGGTGGAGAGTGCCCATTTGGAAGTCATTTGATCTTCCAGTTAGATGGATTTCGGGATCATACATTCGCGGTAGAGATCTGTGAGGATTTGTGGGTTCCGGTTCCGCCTTCCTGTGGGCACGCACAGCATGGTGCTAATGTGATCGTGAATCTGTCGGCGAGTGATGAACTCACCGGAAAAGCGAAATACCGCCGCGATCTGGTCAAAAATCAATCGGCGCGAACACTTTCTGCGTATATCTATGCCGATGCGGGTGAAGGAGAATCAACGCAAGATATGGTTTTTGCCGGACATAATCTGATCGTGGAAAATGGCACAGTTCTGTCGGAAAGTTTGCCGTTTGCCGGGGATCATGATGTGATAACAGAGGTCGATGTGCTGCGGTTACGCAATGAACGCAGACGCATGAATACATTTTCCAAGAGTATGACAGAACAGGAAAATGGATATGAGCGGATCGTGATCAAAACCGGGGAAACACAGTTGCAGACCACATTGACACGATATTATGAGAAGACTCCGTTTGTACCGGCAGACAAAAAGAATCGTGAAGAACGATGCAATGAAATACTGGACATACAGGCACATGGATTGGCAAAGCGCCTGAAACATACCGGATGCAAAAGTGCTGTGATCGGTTTGTCGGGTGGTTTGGATTCTACACTGGCACTGTTGGTCACGGTACGTGCATTTGACCTTCTTGGACTGGATCGAAAAGGAATTGAAAGTGTGACAATGCCTTGTTTTGGAACAACCAACAAGACATATGACAATGCGGTAAATCTGGCGCGAGAATTAGGAACGGCATTGCAGGAGATCCGGATTGAAGAAGCTGTAAATATTCATTTTCGTGATATTGGTCATGACCCTGCAATTCAGGACGTGACTTATGAAAATGGGCAGGCGAGAGAACGAACACAGATTCTGATGGATATTGCAAATCAGAGTGGGGGAATGGTAATTGGCACCGGAGATATGTCGGAACTGGCACTGGGGTGGGCTACTTATAACGGGGATCATATGTCCATGTATGGTGTGAACTGTTCAGTACCAAAGACATTGGTTCGTTACCTGGTTCAGTACTATGCCGATACGGCAGAAAACAAAGCGTTGTCCCAGGTGTTGCATGATGTACTTGCTACGCCGGTAAGTCCGGAACTGCTTCCACCAAAAGAGGGCGAGATATCCCAGAAGACAGAGGATATCGTTGGCCCATATGAATTGCATGATTTCTTTCTGTATTATGTACTTCGCTGTGGTTTTACACCAACGAAGATTTATCGGCTTGCCAGTTATGCATTTGCGGATGATTATGACAAAAAGACCATATTTAAGTGGCTTGAGACATTTTATCGTCGATTCTTTCAGCAGCAGTTTAAACGATCCTGTCTTCCGGATGGACCGAAAGTGGGTACGGTATCGGTATCACCTAGGGGAGATCTGAGAATGCCAAGCGATGCCAGTTATGCATTGTGGAAGGATGAATTAGACGCGATCCGTTTGCGCTTTTGCGAGAGCTGATTTAATGCCCTCGATCAGGAGAGATTCGGTATATTTACTTTTTTCAGAAAGAGGAATGTCATCAATGCTGGTACCCTGTTTTAATTGCTCTTCAATGGAAGCTAAAGACGGTTGGATCAGAGGATACATGGTACTTACGGATTCTTCTAAATTGACAAAAGACACGGATTTGATCTGATCGGTATCGACAACAACTTCCAGATTAAGTGTATTATCTCCAAGAACAAGCTCGGTGCTATAGACGCCGGCGTGATAGTATGCGCTTTCGGAAGTTTTATGATCCTTCTTGGACGGAAGAAACATGACAAGGACCAGTATCAGCAAAAGGATGGCGAGACCTGCAAAAATTCCGGTGTATACCAGTTCTTTCTTTTGAATGACAACAATTTTGGTTTGAGACATAGCGACCTCCATACTCAAGGAGAGAGAAATTCATTTATTATACAGCATATGCAGGAAGGGGAGAGAAAATGTCACTGCAGTTTATATTAGGGGGATCTGGCAGCGGAAAAAGTACTTACCTGTATCGTATGATCAGTAAAGAGGCAGCAGAACATCCGGAGCAGAATTATATCATTTTAGTGCCGGATCAATTTACGCTGGAAACGCAGAAAACGCTGGTAGACTTGAGTGAAAATGGTGGGATCCTGAATATTGATGTACTGAGTTTTCATCGACTGGCATACCGGGCGCTGGAGGAAGTTCCGGCATTGAAAAAAACGGTGTTAGAAGATACCGGGAAAATGATGCTTCTGCGTAAAGTACTGGGACAGGAAAAAAAGCATCTTATGTATTTTAAACAGGGATTGTCCAAACCCGGTTTTTTGGATGAGTGCAAATCCCTTTTATGTGAACTTATGCAGTATGGCATCGGGGAAGAGCAGATGGATGCCATGGCAGAGGCGGTAGAGGACAATCCGTTAATGGCTATGAAAGTTCGCGACATTGCTCATATATATAAGGCTTTCCTTGAAAAAATGGGTGATACATATATGATGGCAGAAGAACTTATCCCGCAGTTGACACAGGTGGTTTCTTCTATTTCGATGGTGCAGGACAGTGTGATCTGTCTGGATGGCTTTACCGGGTTTACGCCAACACAATATGATCTGTTGCAGGAACTATTGTCCTGCTGCGGTAAAATGTATGTGACGGTTACCGTGGATCGGACAGAGAGACGACAGGATGTATTTTCAATGAGCCGGGATACCATTGAGCGGCTGTCAAAGATTGCGGCGCAGGTGCCAACTCAGATTGAAGAACCGGTTATGACAGGAAAAGGGAAAGAAAAGCGTCCTTACCGGTTGGCTGCCAATGAGCCATTGTCTTTCCTAGAGGAAAATCTGTTTGCTTATAATAATCGCCAATACCCAGAGAAATTGTCAGCAATTTCGCTTCATGTGTGCGACAAGGAAAGTCATGAGGCGCAGTATGTAGCACGGAAAATATGGTGGCTGATCCATAAAGAGGGATATAAAGAACAAGAGATCGCAGTGGTATCTGCGGATATAGAAAGCTATGAAAGTGGTCTGACGCATGAATTTGAGCGCCTGGGGATTGACTGCTTTGTAGATCAGAGGAAAAATATGGGGGCGAATGCAATGGTAGAATTTGTATTGGCCTTTTTAGAGATGTATAAAAAGAATATGGATGCGAAAAGTGTCTCGGAATTTTTGCGAACTGGTCTGACCTGCCTTTCCCGCGATGAGGTTGATCTATTAGAAAACTATATTCTGGCGAGTGGCAGACGGGGATTTCGTTCTTATAAACAGGAATGGAAATATGAAGTCAAACGGGAGGAATTATCGACAGTCAATGAATATCGCAGTCGTTTTGTGGCTTTTATAGAACATGGCTTTGAATACATGGCGGGAGGTAAGAAAACCGTTGAAGAATTCTGCCGGGGACTTTATTTGTGGCTGGAAGAAACAAATGTATATCAGTCCATTCGTGAAAAACAGCAGGCATTTGAGGAAGAAGGGCAACAGATTCTTGCGAATGAATATAAACGGATCTATCGGATGATGATGGAGTTCCTCAACGAAATGGTAGAACTTCTCGGGGATGAGATTGTGAGTTTTTCTGAGTTCTATGAAATGCTTCGTTCCGGCATGGAGGAAGGGGTTATGGGATTCACTCCACCGGGAAGTAACCAGGTCGTGATCGGCGATGTGTACCGCAGCCGCTTGAGAAATATAAAAGTGCTGTTCTTTATCGGGATCAGCGAAGATCGAATCCCAAAAGGCAGCGCAAGTCCCGGAATCCTATCGGAACGGGAACGGAAGCTTATGGAACAAAAAGGGATTGAACTGGCACCATCAACGGGGAAACAGGCGTTGACCGAACAGTATTATTTGTATCTTACGCTGACGAAAGCATCGGAGCGGTTGTATTTATCCTATTCCCGTATGGCGAATGATGGAGGGAGCAAAAGTCCTGCATACTTGATCAGTCAGATAAAGAAAATGTATCCCAAGATACATACCATTCATGAAGATGTGAAAGACACGCCGGAGCAGATTCTTGGCACCAATCAGGGTAGAAGTTACCTGATTGAAAAATTGATGGAAAATGATTATCAAAAAGACAAAGCATGGTGGCAGATTGCAGCATATTATAAAGAACATGATCCGAAATGGCTGCAACGACTTTTTTCAGTGTATGAAGAGGACAAATCCCTGGCAGTACTGACAGAAGGTGCGGTGGCGCTTCTCTACAGCAATACATGGTATGGAAGCGTTACCAGTATGGAAACATTTGCCAGATGTCCGTATTCCTATTACATAAAATATGGTCTGGGACTGATACCGAGAGAAGAGTATCAGGTGCAGAGTCTGGACTTTGGAAATGTGCTGCACAACTCGATGGAGTTTATCTTTCACCATATGGAAGAGCAGAAAAAGACCTGGCAGCAGTTGGAAAAAGAAGAAATCTATGAACTGTCGCAGATGGCGGTGGATCATGCGCTGGAGGGGAGCCAGGGTGATAAATTCCGTCAGTCCAAACGAACCGAATATTACATTAAGCGAATGAAGCGCGTGATCCAGTGCGCGGCATATGGTATGGTTTTTCAGATGCAGCAGGGAAAATTTGTGCAGACAAGGGCAGAATTGAATTTTTCTGTGGACAATACAAGAGAAGCTGCCAGACTGTTAGTGGAGAACAATAAAAAGATTCTTTTAAATGGAAAAATTGACCGCATTGACATATATGAAGAAAAAGGCAAACGGCAGGTTAAGATCATTGATTACAAGAGTGGACGGACGGATCTGCAACTGGATAAGATGTATTACGGGCTTCAGTTGCAGCTTCTCACCTATATGTCAGCGGCATTGGAGATAGAAAAACACGTTCATGAAAATCAAAAAGTGGTACCGGCGGCAATGTTGTATTATCAGATCAAAGAGCCGGAGCTAGAGTGGCGGGAAGAGACAGAGGAAAACCGCATAAATCGAAGCGTTGCTGCAATGAGCTGCACGGGACTGGTGACAGAGAATCCGGAGGTTGTGGAACTGCTGGATAAAAATCTGGCCGGCAATGGCGAATATCAGGAATCCATGACGTCAGCTGTTTTACCAATCCAGACGACAAAAGGAGGGACTCCGGGAAAACGTTCCAGCGTTGTGACAGAAAAAGAGTTCCGGTTGTTGATGGAACATGCCAGAAAAAAAGAAAAAGAATTTGCATCGGAGATTTTTCAGGGGAATATTGGTGCGAAACCATATATGCTGAAAAATGAAAACGGATGTGAGTATTGTGAATTGCACGGAATCTGTGGAAAAGAAATGAAAAATATTTCAAAGTATGCCCGTCAGCTTGAAGAAAAAACAGATTCACAGATTTGGGGGGATTTATATGGCACAGATTTTGTGGAGTAATGAACAAAAAAAGATCATTGATGCGAGAAGAAAAAATATTTTGGTGTCAGCCGCTGCCGGTTCTGGAAAGACGGCGGTTCTTGTGGAACGTATTTTTCAGAAGATCATAGATCCCAAGGATCCGGTCGACATCGATCAGTTTGTTGTCGTAACATTTACCAGGGCTGCCGCGAGTCAGATGAAAGAGCGCTTGCGCGTCAAGATCGAAGAGGAACTGGAAAAACAACCGGGAAATTCCCGCTTACAAAAGCAGATTCCTCTTCTTTCGGGAGCACATATTTCTACGGTACATAGTTTTTGTGGCTATGTGATCCAGAATTATTTTCACCGGATCGGTCTGGATCCTGCATATCGTCAGGGTACTGATAAGGAAATTAAGTTAATACAAAGCGAAGTGATGGAACAGCTTTTAGAAGATGAGTACGAGGCTCAAAAGGATGACTTTGTACGGCTTGCGGATATGAGCATGTTCTGGCGTTCGGATAAAGCGATGGAAGATATGATCTTTCAGGTATATGGAAAGGCAATGAGTGAGCCGTTTCCGATGCGTTGGCTGGATCAGATGGAGCAGTTTTTCCAGATGGAAACCGAACAGGATTGGGAACAAAGTTCGGTCTGTCGTTATATCATGGAGCACAGTAAAAACATAGCCAGAGATGTTGCCATACAGGCAGAAGCGTTTCTGGGTATCTGTATGGAGCCGGACGGCCCCTATATGTATGAAGAGGGGATCCGGGAACTTAAGGCGATCGGGGAGCGCATTGGAGAGTGTGAAACATACGAAACCTTACAGCGGTTTATGACAGAAATGTCTTTTTCACGTTTATCAGCGAAGAAAGACAGTACCGTCAATGCGGATAAAAGAGCGATGCTGAAGGAACGGCTGACCGATCTGAAAGACACATTGAAAAAATTGAAGGAACAGTTTTTCTTTCAGGATTGTGAAAAACACTTAGAAGATATGAGACAGATCAAAGGACCGATCTGCGTTGTGATCCGATTGACAAGAGAGTTTATTACCCGGTTTGGTGAGGAAAAACAACAGCGGAATGTAGTGGATTTTAATGATCTGGAGCAGTTCGCGATACAGATCCTGCTTTCCTGGGACGAAACGAAAGGCGAGTATGTGAGAACACCTGCCGCACTGGAATTGTCGGACTATTTTGAAGAAATTATGATTGATGAATATCAGGACAGCAACCGGATTCAGGATACGCTTATGTGGAGTGTTTCGAGAGATGGGAGAGCGGGAATGTCTCCGAATCTTTTTATGGTGGGAGATATTAAGCAGAGCATTTATCGTTTCCGCAACGCGTGTCCGGAACTGTTTGTTGAAAAAATGAACCAGTACGCGAAGGAGCGTGAAAACAGTTCTGACTGCCGGATCGATCTGCATCAGAATTTTCGAAGCAGACAGAGCATATTGGATAGCACAAATGCTGTCTTTGAACGGCTGATGAAAGAAGATGTAGGCGGGGTATCCTATGATGAGGATGCAAGACTGAGTCCGGGGCGCATATGCCCTGAGTACCGGGAAGATATGCTAAAGACAGAAGTGTATGTGCTGGATGCCAAAATGACAAGACAGGAAGAAGGTGAACTGGCGGGCATGCGGATCCAGGAACTCGTAGGAGAAGATCCGTTTTTCGTTATGGATAAAGATACGCTCCGCCCGGCAACTTATAAAGACATTGTAATTCTTGTTCGCAGCACGAAAAATGAAGGAAAAACATATTATGATATTTTGTCGGAAATGGGAATTCCGGTTGTGATGGAACAGGATACAGGATTTTTTGCCACAAGAGAGATCCAATTGATGGTGCAGATGCTGCAGGTTGTGGACAACCCAAGAAATGATTACGCATTGGCGGGGATTCTATGCAGTCCGATGTTTTCTTTTTCAGAGAGTGAACTGGCTGTTTTGCGGGGAAGACAAAAAAAGAAAGATCTGTATGATTCGCTGCTTGACTATCGGGAAAGAGAAGATAAAGAAGAGAAACTGCAGGAAAAAACAGCGGATTTTTTGCAGTGTTTGAAAAAACTTCGCGATAAAACGTGCTACGCGCCGGTATCCGAGATCATTCGTGATATCTGGGATGAGACAAAAATTTGTGAGTGCATGGCAATGAGGCGGGATGGAGCCAGAAGAGTTGCCAATCTTGAGCGATTGATGGAACTGGGACGTGAGTACGATGGCACGACGTATCAGGGGGTGCATTCCTTTGTCCGCTATATTGAACGGATGAAACAGCAAAAAGAGGAGATGGGAGAAGTTAATCTGGTTGCGGAGGAAGATAATGTTGTGCGTATTATGACGATGCACAAAAGCAAGGGATTGGAATTTTCGATCTGCATGATACTGGGGGCAGGAAAACGTCTGAAAAAAAACAACACAGATTTTTTGACTATTCATTCCCGAACCGGAATGGCAAGTGTGTGCATCGATAACGATGCCAGAACGAAAAAAAATAATGTTTTCCGTAATGCGCTCATGCAGATGAACGAAGTGGAAGAACTCGGAGAAGAAATGAGAGTGCTGTATGTGGCAATGACGCGGGCAATGGACAAGCTGATCGTGATCGGAAAAGGAACGGGGCGTGTCATGAAGCTGGATTCTTATCTGTCACGAAGAATGCTCAACAGCTATATGGATATGATACTGCCGGCTGCGTATCTGAATCCGGATTTATTTGACGTAAAACCGATCGACCAGGAGGATCTGGCGATCCCTTATTATCAAAATGCTGTGAAAGAACAATTGGACATTGAAGTTCTGAATAATTTTGACACAAAAGTGGTTTATGATGAAACAATCCGAAATATGCTGGAAGAAATGAATGACGAAGAAATTTCGGCGAAAGAGGTCTTTCCGGTCAAAGTTTCGGTGTCGGATATTAAAGTGAAGTCAATGGAAGAGATGGAAAATTCGGATTTTGTTGTACTGACGCACGAAGAAGAGGAAGAGGAGATCCCGGTACCGGCTTTTATGCAGAAAGAAGATTCGAGGCGGGAGCAGGCTCAAAAAGGAGCTGCCTATGGTACGATCTGGCATCAGGCACTGGCGACGATTGATTTTCTTCACACGGAGACGGCAGAACAGATTCAGGAGAGCATCGATACTCTTGTGGATACCGGCAGACTTGTGGCTGCGGATACAAAGGTTCTGTCCGTTTCCAGACTGCATCGTTTTTTTACTTCTTCCCTGGGACAGCAGATGAAACAGGCGGAGCGCAATGGATTACTGCACAGAGAACAGCCATTTGTGATCAAAAAAGAAGTAAAAGAAGTATTTCCGGAGGCAAAGGAAGACGGAAGTGTTTTGGTGCAGGGCATTATTGATGGATACTATGAAACCGATAACGGCGTTGTTCTTATGGATTACAAAACCGATTCCTTGAAAAAGGGACAGGAGAATGTCCTGGTTGACCGGTACCGGATGCAGATGCGGTTGTATCAGGAAGCACTGGAACGGAAACTTGGTAAGCCGGTGAAAAAGATCTTGTTGTATTCATTTTCACTGGGAAAAGAAATCGAAGTAGAAATGGAGTAGATCATGTACGAAGAATTTGCGAGTGTGTACGATCAGGTCATGGATAATATTCCATATGAAAAGTGGTTCACAGTTTTGCGGCAGTATCTTATCGATCACGGAATGGAACAGGGGTGCATTTGCGACATTGGATGTGGAACCGGCGTGATGACGGAATTGTTTGCTGCCGCCGGATATGATATGATAGGTGTAGACTGCTCAGAGGATATGCTGGCACTGGCGCAGCAGCGAAGAGAGAAAAATCAATCAACCGTGATGTATCTGCATCAGGACATGATGGAACTTACGCTGATGGAACCGGTAGAGGCAATGATCAGCGTATGTGACTCGATGAATTATCTGTTGGAAGAAGAGGAGCTGCAGGCGGTACTGTCGCATGTGTGGCAACAGCTGAAGCCGGGTGGGTACTTCCTTTTTGATATGAAGACTGCATATTGTTATCAGCAGATCATGGGGGATCAGACATGGGTAAGCCAGGATGAGGACACCAGTTACATATGGGAAAATTATTTTTTTGAAGATGAGCAGATCAACGAGTATGCGGTGACTGTTTTTAAAAGACACGCAGACACTTCTTTGTATGAGAAGATTGAAGAAGTCCACCATCAGCGGGCCTATGTGCCGGATGAGGTCATACAGATGGCACAGCGGGCAGGATTTTGTGTAAAAGACTGCCTGGATGCAGATACGATGAAACCGTGGAATGAGAAAAGCGCTCGGATCTATTATATGTTGCAAAGGGAAGAATGCCAGTCAGGAGGAAGACAATGAAAAACGGAAAAATCATATGGGGGATCATGGGATTTGTGATGGTCGTGATGACCATTTTTATTGTGTTGAAAAGCCCGTCTTACGCAGCCAACACAACAGGCGTTGTGACAGCGACCAGCCTGAATGTGAGGGCAGGTGCGGGAACGTCATATGATGTACTGGCTACGATTTCGCAGGGAACGACAGTTACGATCCTGGAATCTGCCAATGGATGGTATAAGATCACCTGCACGGCAGACAATAAGACGATCAGTGGCTATGTAAGTTCTACTTATATTGCACAGGAGACAACGGCGACGGCGTCAACATCGCCAACAGCAACAGCGACCGCAACGCCGGTACCTACGATGACACCGGTATACCGGTACGAAACTTCATATAAAGCGATCAAGGTGTCTGCTAAGACAACGAAAGTCACCAAGGTTTATAAAAGTGCGGGCGGCAAGCAAAAAGTGATCAGCAAGAAAAAGATTTCACTGAAGAAGAAAAAAAGTGTGAAGATCGTCGCAGAAAAAACAGTGAAAGGCAAAAAATGGTTTAAAGTAAGTTTTACATATAAAAAGAAAACAAGAACCGGTTATGTGAAAAATACGGATGTACAGATGACATTGAAAAAAGGTGCATACGGTAAGATCACAAATGTTAAAAAATCAGCCAAGATCCGCAAAAAGGCGGGGACGAAATCGGCATACAAAACAGTCAGCAAGAAGAAAGTAACGCTGAAAAAAAATACAGCGGTTACTATTGTGAAAGATGTGAAATCCGGCAGCGCCCGATGGTACAAGATTTCTTATACATACAGTGGAAAAACGAGAACCGGCTATGTAAATTCGAAATATGTCAAGCTGGCTAAAGAAAAAGTGACAAAAAAAGTTCAGGTTACCGCAATGAGTGACACGGAATTTGAAAAATATATGACGACACAGGGATTCCCGGATTCTTACAAACCGGGATTGCGGGCGTTACATAAGGCATATCCATACTGGCAGTTTGTGGCATATAAGACCGGATTGCAGTGGGAAGATGCACTGGCAGCCGAGTGCAAACTGGGTGTGAATCTGATCTCGAATTCGAAAACAGAAAACTGGAAGTCTAAGGAGACAGGGGCATATGATGCAACCACAGGAACCTGGAAAGTATTTGACGGCTCTACCTGGGTAGCGGCATCAAAAGAAGCCATTGCGTATTATATGGATCCGAGAAATTTCCTCAATGACCGCAGTGTTTTTCAGTTTGAATCGCTGGAGTATCAGAAAAATTATCAGACAAAGGCTGGCGTGGAAACAATTCTTAATAATACCCCGTTCAGCGGACAGTCGTACAGCTATGTAGATCTGGCGACTCAAAAGACGAAAACAATTACTTATGCAGATACATTTATCATCGCGGCGCAGAACTCAGGGGTGAGTCCGTATCATCTTGCCTCACGTGTAAAACAGGAGGTTGTTACCAGCGCTACGACGACAAGCTCTGCTGTGACAGGAACCAATAGCACATATCCGAATATTTTTAATTTTTACAATATTGGAGCAACCAGCAGTTCCAACCCGGTATTGAACGGTCTGAAATGGGCAAGCACCGGAACGACCTATCTCCGCCCATGGAATGACCGCTATCGTTCCATTGTAGGAGGAGCATCGTATATCGGAAGCAGTTATATCAACAAGGGACAGAATACCGGATATTTGCAGAAATTCAACATGACGGCGAATTCGACATACGATCATCAGTACATGACCAATGTAGAGGCTGCTTACTCGGAGGCGATCAAAACCAAAAAGGCATATGCAGATACAATGAATTCAACAGCGATCCTGTTTTCCATCCCGGTATTTGAAAATATGCCGGCAAACGCATGTGCCGCGCCAAAATAAGAAAGGCAAAAATGATGAAGATGAAAAAATTGGGAATCTGCTTTTTGCTGGCACTGGTTGTCTGTCTGGGAGGCAAAGCGACTGCACAGGCGAGCAGTGCCAGGATACAGATGTCTGTTTTAAAACCGACTGTTCAAAAAGGTGATACGTTTACCGTCGTATGTAAAGTAACTTCCGACGAGGAATTTCTGGATACAGAATTTAAACTTTCCTACGACAGTGAAGTGGTAACTTTTTTGGAGGGAGGAAGTAAAGTGAGCGGGGATAGTGGTCTGCTTGTCATTAGTTCCACCGGAAACGAAGAGACGGTTACCAAAAAGACATTTGCTCTTCAATTTGCAGCAGATCAGACGGGAAGTGTGGCGTTTGAGATCGAGGGTACGCCGAAGATCACAGATGCAGATGGCAATGGATTTTCGGTGATCAGCAATTCACTTCGTGTTTCGATTGCAAAGAAAACAAAAAAGAAGGACAAGACAGAGCAAAACACAGAGAAGGAGGAACCGAAGCCGTCGGATCCTCCGGCTGCGACAATGCAGCCGGCAGATGCCACTCCGAACACCGATATTACGCTGCCGGACGTTTCGGAACAGGATAGCAGCATGGCATCAACAGAGAGTCCACTGCCATCGGCAAGTCCGGTATCGGATCCGTCAAAAAATACATCGGATTCCTTGCCAAATTCCATATTCCTTGTTATGATAGTGGGACTAATTGTTATTATGTTTATTATATTTGCTGTTCTGATCCGAAACACGAGGTCAGGACGGGATTCTTAATAAATGGATTTGGAGGGAGCAAGCCATGAAAATGAGTTTTACGGCGGAAGCAGAAAAAGCAATTAATAAAGGCGCTAAGTTTGCTGCAAAGCTGGGCAGTCATATGATGAGTTCGGAGCATCTTTTGTATGGTCTGGGGGCATCTTCCGGTGTGGCAGCGACGATATTAAAAGAAAATGGACTGGATCGGGAGACGCTTCAGTTTGAAATAGAGAATTACTGTGGAAAAACAAATACAGCTACGGCGTCCTCAGTAGAGGCGGATATGTCTCCGAAACTGGAGGAACTGATCTTAGCGGCAGAGGAAGAGGCAGAGCATCTTGGATCCGAGAAGGTGGGTACGGAACATTTGATGATCGCGATTCTGATGGATACGACATCGGTAGCGTATCGGATCCTGATGGCGATCGGAGCCAACATTCAAAAAATTTATATTGAGATGATGGTGACATTGGGAGCTGATCTGAACATGGCGAAAAATGAATTGATCGCCAGCAGAAATAAGACCCGTCAGAGCAAAGGAACGCCGGTACTGGATCAGTACGGAAGAGATCTGAATGAATATGCAAAAGAAGGGAAGATCGATCCGGTCATTTGTCGTGAAGATGAGATTGCCAGTGTGCTTGAGATCCTTTGCCGCAGAACCAAAAACAATCCTTGCCTGATCGGTGAACCGGGTGTAGGAAAAACAGCGATCGCGGAGGGACTGGCAGCCCGGATCGTAGAAGGAAAAGTACCAGAGATGATCCGCGACAAACGCGTGATCACGCTGGATCTTTCTGGCATGGTAGCGGGTTCCAAATACCGTGGCGAATTTGAAGAGCGCATGAAGCGTGCGCTCCGGGAAACACGGGCAGAAGGAAATATTTTGTTGTTTATTGATGAGATTCATACCGTGATCGGAGCTGGTGGGGCGGAAGGCGCGATCGATGCATCCAATATTTTAAAACCGGCACTTGCCAGAGGAGAAGTACAGGTGATCGGTGCTACGACCAGAGACGAGTACCGCAAGCATGTAGAAAAAGATGCTGCACTGGAACGCCGCTTTCAGCCGGTTGTGGTCGAAGAACCAACGAGTGCGCAGACCGTGGAGATGCTTCAGGGATTGCGGGAACGTTATGAAGATTATCATCAGATCACAATCACCGACGAGGCGATAGAGGCAGCAGTACGGTTGTCCGTACGTTATATCAATGACCGATTTTTGCCGGACAAAGCGATCGATCTGATCGATGAGGCGGCAGCACGGTTCCGTTTGCAACAGTTAGTGGATAAAAAAGAAAGTACACTTGATAAGCTGGAACAGCGCAAGGAAGAACTGTATGCAGAGAAGGAGCAGGCGCTGATCGCAGGCGATATGGAACTGGTTCGGAGCATCCGGCAGACAGAGATTGCCAACGATGAGATGATCGTGAAAGAGCGCAAAAAGCAAAATCGCAAAAAAAATAAAAAGAGACCGGAACTGCAGGAAAGTCATATTGCAGAGATTGTCGCCCGGTGGACACATATTCCGGTACAGCGGGTGGCACAGGAAGAAATGAGCCGCCTAAAAAAGCTGGAAACAATCCTTCACAAGCGCGTTGTTGGGCAGTCAGAAGCTGTGGAAGCGGTTTCCAAGGCTATTCGAAGAGGCCGGGTTGGCTTAAAAGATCCGAAGAGACCGATTGGCTCTTTCCTGTTTTTAGGACCTACCGGTGTGGGAAAAACAGAACTTAGCAAAGCACTTGCAGAGGCCGTTTTTGGCTCGGAAAAAGATATGATCCGTGTTGATATGTCAGAGTATATGGAACAGGCCAGTGTCTCCAAGATGATCGGTTCAGCGCCGGGATATGTTGGCTATGAAGAAGGTGGGCAGTTAAGTGAAAAAGTCCGCCAAAAACCATACTCTGTGCTGTTGTTTGATGAGATTGAGAAAGCTCATCCGGACGTGTTTAATATGTTGCTGCAGGTTCTGGATGATGGACATATTACGGATGCCAAAGGTCGTCAGGTAGACTTCAAAAATACGATCATTATTATGACATCCAATGCCGGTGCAAATCGTATTATTTCTCCGAAGAAACTGGGATTTGGTCAGGCGCAGTCGCAGGAAGAAGAGCATAAGAAGATGAAAGAGGGCGTTATGGAAGAAGTGCGTCACATCTTTAAACCGGAATTTATCAACCGTATTGATGAAATGATCGTATTCCATGCTCTGAATGAGGAAGATATTCATGAGGTTACCAAGATCATGGTAGACAGCTTCCGCAAGCGTGTGCAGGAGCAGATGAATATAAAATTGACTGTGACAAAAGATGTTGTCGACTTTGTTGCCAAGAAAGGTTTTGACAAAGATTATGGTGCCAGACCGATCCGCCGCGCGCTGCAGTCCCAGGTAGAAGACGCGCTGGCGCAGGCTGTTGTGGACGGCGAGGTGCATATGGGGGACGAGGTCCGGATACGCATGAAAAAACAGGGCGAAGAACAACATGTTTTTGTTCAAAAAATACAAAAAAAACAATAGAAAAACTACGCTGTCTATTGTATACTATAGGTACAGAAAATGAGACAAAGGAGGATATCTTACCATGTCAGTAGTGGAAGAGTTAATCAGCAAAGATGACAAAGGAACACTTAGTTTTGGAAATTACCTTTTGGAGTCTAAAACCAAGAAAGACGGATTCAAATTTGAGGGAGCAACCTACAAGATCAAGACATTTAAAGAGATCACAAAATTAGAGAAAAATGGTACTCTGGTATATGAATCGGTTCCTGGTTCTGCGGTTACCAATTTTAAAGGAAACTCCGAGGTTGTGGAGTTTGATGTAGAGGCGGCAGGAGACATCAGTTTCACTTTGGAGATGGAGCCATCCAAAGAGTACAAGCTGGTAGTCAACGGGGTTTCGGCTGGACGTATTCCTACCAATGTAGGTGGAAAGCTGAATGCCAGTCTGTCATTAGATGAGGGTGCAAAAGCATCGGTTAAGATTGTTATGTGTTAATTTGTTCGTGAAAGAAAGTTAGGGTGTTGGCTTGATGGCTGATGCCCTTTTTTCAAAGAGATGATCGGGGAGAGTGATTATGGCAAAAGAAAAAAGCCTGTTTTTTTGCAAGGAATGTGGATATGAGATCAGCAAGTGGCAGGGACAGTGCCCGGGTTGCCACAACTGGAATACGCTGGTAGAGGCTCCGTCTGGCAGGACCAGAGGCTCAGCGAAAGGTAAAAGTTCCTTTCTGTCTCAAAATAAACCGGAAAAGATCAATGAGGTTCAGACTGGAGAAGAGAGCCGTCAGCGTACCGGCATTGGAGAACTGGACCGTGTACTTGGCGGTGGCATTGTTCCGGGATCGCTCATCTTAGTGGGGGGAGATCCGGGAATTGGCAAATCGACATTGCTTCTTCAGGTCTGCCGCGCACTTTCGCAAAAAGCAGTGAAAGTATTATATGTTTCGGGAGAAGAATCGGCAAGACAGATCAAGATGAGGGCAGAGCGCATGGGAGAGTTTAGCGATGATCTGTATTTGTATGCGGAGACTTCTATGGGGAGCATATTAGAGCAGGTGGAAGCCTTGCAGCCGACGGTTATGATCGTGGATTCGATCCAGACCATTTACGAGGAATCGGTAGATGCTGCACCGGGAAGCGTAAGTCAGGTCCGGGAGATAACCAGTACACTTTTAAAGACGGCTAAGACCAAAAACATCACGATCTTTATCGTCGGACATGTAACCAAAGAGGGAAATGTAGCTGGTCCGCGCATGCTGGAACACATGGTGGACACGGTACTTTATTTTGAAGGGGATAAGACAGCATCATACCGGATGCTGCGGGGAGTAAAAAACCGTTTTGGTTCCACCAATGAGATTGGTGTATTTGAGATGGCCAATCAGGGTCTGATCGAAGTACCCAATCCTTCTGAGTATCTGATGCAGGGACGGTTGATCAATGAGGCCGGCTCGGTAGTCGCGTGTACGATGGAGGGAAGCCGGTGCTTTCTGCTGGAGGTCCAGGCACTGGTGTGCCAGACGAGTTTTCCGGTGCCAAGAAGAACTGCTGTGGGCACAGATTATAACCGTGTCAACCTGTTGATGGCTGTGCTGGAAAAAAGAATGCACATGAATCTGGGCGACTGCGATGCCTATGTCAATGTGGCCGGCGGAATGCGTGTATTAGAACCGGCACTGGATCTTAGTATGGTTGCAGCCTTGATCTCGAGCCATTGCGGAAGAAGTCTGGATCCGGGTGCTGTGCTGTTTGGAGAAGTGGGACTGGTAGGAGAAGTACGTGCCGTTTCCCAGGCAGAAAAAAGAGTGGCGGAAGCAGCCAAGACCGGATACACGATCTGCTTTTTACCGGAGAGCAACCGGATTTCCTTGGAAAAAGCGGGTACTCTTGATCTGACAAAAATGAAATTAGTGGGGATCCGGCATATTCGTGAATTGCTGGAATATATTTGAAAAGGTATAAATGTCGTGTTATACTAAAAGAAGTTTACTTTGGGAGGAGAGTTACAATGGGTTTACAAGCTATCATTGTATCAAATGTGGTTGCAATCTTACTGGCGATTGTTTTGTATGTCAACAGCACGCTTGCAAAGTCAGCAGATGAACTGATAGATACTCTGTTTCCGATCATGACAGTCCTGTGTGGTGCGGGGGCGTTGGGGGAAATGCTCAGTTTTATTGCAGATGGCAGACTTTTTACCGGTGCCTATGCACTCAACTGGATCGGAAATATGGGGATTTATTTGTGTAATATGCTTTTAGCATATATCTGGTGTGTTTATGTGGAATACCGGTTATTTGGCAGCAGGCGCCGCCTCAAAAAATATTACGGTTATATTGCGATTCCACTTGTGGTCGGTGTGATCGTTTTGATCAGCAACATCTGGACGCAGAAAGTATTTTCGGTATCAGTGGCGAACGTCTATGCCAGAGAATCGATGAGCAATCTGTTATTTTTTATTGTGTTTGTATATATGTTTTACAGTTTGCTGTTGTATTGTCATTATCGCTATACCAACAGCCGCTACCTGTTTTTTCCAATCTGGTTGTATTTGCTTCCGGTAGGGGCTGGCTGTATTGCGCAGTTTATTTTCTATGGAATTTCCGTGGCGTGGTGCTCGGTATCGATTGCCCTGGTTGCTGTGTATCTTGCTACGCAGAATGAAATGACATATTTAGATTCGTTGACCTTTCTTTATAATCGTAAATATCTGCAGCTGATGCTCCGTCGGATCGCCCGTCGTAAAAACATCCGTTATGGCGGAATTATGCTGGATATGGATTATTTCAAACAGATTAATGATACATATGGGCATACCGTTGGCGATGAGGCACTTCAGACAGTTGCAGGGATCTTAAGAGATATTTCTTCCGAGGCCAATGCGATCGTTACGCGGTTTGCGGGAGATGAATTTGTTATCTTAGTACGGATTCAGGATGAAGAAGACGTTCGGGATCTGATGCGTCGTCTGGATGAGACATTTGAGGAATTTAATGCTTCGGGACAGCGCGAATACCAACTTTCTTTCTCGATGGGTTACAGTGTATTTCACTCTGGCGAGTCGGCAGAAGACCGCTTTTTGAAGGAAATGGATATGGCGATGTACCGCAACAAACGAAAGACTCATGCAAAGAAAGAAGAGGCATGATCGGGTATTGAAAAACTAAAAATTTCAAGTAATCTACCTATTGACTTTCGTTATTAACATGGCTATAATGACATTAACACGATGAAGAGCGTAACCAACTCGGAGTGGCCCCAATCCGGTCCGGTTTAAGACCGTTATCATTATTATGAGTGGGCAGTGATCACTGTCAATTCAGGGTGGAACCGCGAAGTATATTCGTCCCTGGCTTTATGCCAGGGATTTTTTATTTTACAGTTAAGAAATGGAGGACTATCATGAAAGTTATTTTGAAAGATGGATCAAGTAAAGAGTATGAACAGGCTATGCCGATCATTGACATTGCCAAAGATATCAGCGAGGGACTTGCCAGAGTTGCATGTGCTGCTGAATTAGATGGCAAAGTTGTTGACCTTCGTACCGTAGTTGACGGTGAGCATGAATTGAACATTCTGACATTTGACAGTGAAGGTGGAAAAGCAGCATACCGCCATACAGCATCCCATGTTTTGGCACAGGCGATCAAACGTCTTTATCCGGATACGAAATGTGCGATCGGACCATCGATTGAAGACGGTTTTTATTATGACTTTGATATGCCATCATTAGACCGTGAGGCTCTTGATAAAATCGAAAAAGAAATGAAAAAAGTAGTAAAAGAAGGAGCTTCCATTGAGCGTTTCACATTGCCTCGAAAAGAAGCCATTGAATTGATGCAGAAAAGAGAAGAGCCATACAAGGTTGAGCTGATCGAAGATCTGCCGGAGGATGCGGAGATTTCTTTCTATCAGCAGGGCGAATTTATTGATCTGTGTGCAGGACCACATCTGATGAGCACCAAACCGCTGAAAGCAATGAAGCTGATCTCTTCTTCCGGTGCATACTGGAGAGGCAGTGAAAAAAATAAAATGCTGACCCGTGTTTATGGAACGGCATATACAAAGAAAGCAGATTTAGAGGCACATTTGGAACATCTTGAGGATATTAAAAAACGCGACCATAACAAACTTGGTCGTGAACTGGAACTGTTTACCACCGTTGATGTGATCGGACAGGGACTTCCACTGATCATGCCAAAAGGTGAGATCATTATCCGCACGTTGCAGCGCTGGATTGAGGATGAAGAGGAAAAACGCGGTTATATCAGAACCAAGACTCCTCTTATGGCAAAATCAGACCTTTACAAAATTTCCGGACATTGGGATCACTATAAAGAAGGTATGTTTGTGCTGGGCGATGAAGAGACCGACAAGGAAGTATTTGCACTTCGTCCAATGACATGTCCATTCCAGTATTATGTATACAAAGCATCCCAGAAATCTTACCGTGATCTGCCATGTCGTTATGGCGAGACTTCTACTTTGTTCCGAAATGAGGATTCCGGAGAGATGCATGGACTTACCCGTGTTCGTCAGTTTACGATCTCGGAAGGTCATCTGATCGTACGTCCGGATCAGATGGTTCAGGAATTTAAAGACTGTATCGCACTGGCACAGTATTGTCTGCAGACACTTGGTGTGGAAGAGGATGTAACCTATCATCTTTCCAAATGGGACCCAGAGAACAAAGAAAAATATATTGGCGAACCGGAAGTTTGGGAAGAGACGGAAAATGATATCCGCAACATTTTGAATGAATTAAATATTCCATTTACAGAGGATGTAGGAGAGGCTGCATTCTACGGACCAAAAGTAGACATCAATGCGAAAAATGTATATGGCAAAGAAGATACGATGATCACGATCCAGTGGGATGCCCTTCTGGCAGAGCAGTTTGATATGTACTATATTGATGAGAAGGGTGAAAAAGTTCGTCCTTACATTATTCATAGAACATCGATGGGATGTTATGAGAGAACACTGGCATGGCTGATCGAGAAATATGCAGGAGCTTTCCCAACCTGGCTGGCACCAGAGCAGGTTCGCGTACTTCCGATTTCTGAAAAATATCTGGATTATGCAAAACAGGTGGAAGATGAGCTGAAAGCAAACGGAATCCGCTGCTCCATTGATGAGCGTTCAGAGAAGATCGGTTGGAAGATCCGTGAGGCACGTCTGAAGAAAATACCTTATATGATGGTAGTTGGACAGAAAGAGCAGGAAGAAAGTCTGGTTTCCCTCCGCAGCCGTTACAAAGGGGATGAGGGTCAGAAGACCTTGAAGGATTGTATTGCTGATCTTTGCGAAGAGATCCGCACAAAAGAAATTCGTCAGGTGGAGGTAGAGCCGGATGCAAAATAATCAGACAAACATGAAGGCGATTGCCTCTTTGGTAGTATCCATTTTGTCCGTAGTATGTTGCTGTTCCTGGTATATTTCTTTTATCCTTGGTGCTGCTGCTGTAATTCTTGGTGTGCTTGCGATTCGAGAAAAGAATGAAAATCAGCGTGATGCCGGAATTGCCGGTATCGTAGTGGGCGCTACCGGTATGGCGTTTGCTATTGCCATTGCGGTAGTACGCATTTTGTTGTATTCGAAAGTAATCTAAGAGTCAGTCAAGGAGGAAGAAATGGAAGAGAATCGATTTGAACAGAATATAGAACAGGATCCGCAGACCCAACAGACTCCTGTGATGGCGCCAGCACCAAAGCAGAAGAAAAAACATATGGGGTTGGCGATCGCTTCCCTGATCTTAAGTGGTTTGTCGATCTTGTGCTGCTGGATATATGGATTTGCGATCATCCCCGGTATTATTGGCACGATTTTTGGACTGATCTGTATTATTGGTGCAGAGGACAAAAATGTGCGGATCATGGGTATCTTTGGTCTTATTATGGGAATCATCGGAGTTGTGATCAGTGGATTTGTTATCGTTACATTGGCAATGGTGATCAACTGGTCAGCCATTACGCCGGATGCTTTGAATACCATCACGAAGATCGATCCAAATGATCAGACCCAGGTGATGGAGTGGCTCCAGCAGTTCTTTAAAGTGGATTTAAGCCCATATTATTAAAATATTTTTTATGATCCACTGGAAAAGAAGAATAGTGAGTCCGAGGTAGATATACCAAAAGTGAAAATGCATATAAGGAAGGAGACGTGGCTGTCTGGCTGCGGCTCCTTCTTTTTGCTTTGTTGCCACGCGAGCAAATATGACTGCCAGCGTGTTCCAGATGACATATAAAAGGCAACCAATCCCAACATAAGGTACAAATGGATGTTCTGTAAAACTTTTGAACAGATGGCCGGAAGCAAAGGAGCAGACGGCATGTGTTCCTCCACAGCCGGGACAGTACAGTCCGGTCACACTGCGGAATGCACAGGGAAACCCCAATGCAGTTGGAACAAAAATACCGGTTGCCTGCAAGATGGCGACAATAAGAAAACCACCCAGGATCACAAGCCCGATATAGTAAAAGATTCGGTCGGTCTGGGTCATTTCAAACGGTACCTCCCAAATGCAACAGCTGCAGGATCGTTTTCATGTGTGCCGATCAATTTTTCCATCCAGATCATGTCAAACCATTCACCGAATTTGCAGCCACTTTTGTGAAAACGGCCAACCTCAGAAAAACCAAGAGCCTCGTGAAAACGGATGCTGTCGTCGGTCAGATATTTGCTTTTTTCAATCGGGCAGGCGATACATGCGTTCATGTTCAAAATTTCCATAGATTGAAGAGCGCTTTCCAGACTTGTATATAAAGCTTTCCCGATTCCACTTTTCCGGCAGTCTCTTCTTACATATACCGTAGACTCAACAGACCAGTCATAAGCACTCCGGTCTTTGAAACAGCCGGCATAGGCATACCCTAAGATCTGCCCGTTCTCGACCGCTTTCAGATAGGGATACTTGCTGCTGATCGATGCAATCCTTTGTCGGAAATCCGTGACAGAGGGAACCTCATACTCAAAAGTGATCGCTGTTTCTTCAATATAAGGAGCATAGATCTGCAAAAGTTCTTCCACATCGTTTTCTGTAACCCGTTCAATCGTCATTAAAATCACCTCAAATATAACATAGCATTTGTAATAAATGTATTGTAGTCGAAAAGCAGGGATCTTTCAAGGATGGAGCAGAAAAGTTTGAGCCTTGCGGGCGTTAGCGCATGTGAGTGCAATGCACTCAATCCCGCGCGGCAACAAAAATTTTCTGCATCCTAATCACTAGAATCGAAAAAGGCAACAAAATTATTGTTACAAGCTTAATACTTCAAGTTTTTTTTTGCTAGCTAAAAAATCAAACTAGAAAAGATAATCTTGCCCCAGTATTTACTGCTAATTTTTAGAGTTTCCCAAATTGAATAAGAAAAGAATTGCGGATGAGTGGGATTGAGTGCGAAAGCACTCACACGCGCCAGCGCCCACGAAACGCAAACTTTTCCTAATCAATTTCGAGAACAGTAAAACCAGGGAACAAAACACTTGCCACAAGACCAACACTTTAAGTTTCCTTTTTCAAGCCCAGACAAAAGCAGAACTAGAAAAGGTCGTTCTTGCCCCAGTATTTACTGCTAATTTTAGTATTTCAGCAATTGAATAAGAAAAGCATTGCGGATGAGTGGGATGGAGTGCGGCAGCACTCACACGCGCCAGCGCCCACGAGCCGCAAACTTTTCTTAATCAATTTCGAGAACAGTAAAACCAGGGAACAAAACACTTGCTACAAGACCAATGCTTCAAGTTTCCTTTTTCAAGCCCAGACAAAAGCAGAACTAGAAAAGGTCGTTCTTGCCCCAGTTTTTCCTGCCAATTTTAGTATTTCAGCAATTGAATAAGAAAAGCATTGCGGATGAGTGGGATAGAGTGCGAAAGCACTCACACGCGCCAGCGCCCACGAAACGCAAACTTTTCTTAATCAATTATGAGAACAGTAAAAAATGCCAGCAAAAACTGTAGCAAAAACTATCTTGACTTCCCACCAATTTTGTGATAACCTATCAGAGGTGTTAAAAAGCAGAGTTATCCACTCTCACCCTGTCGCATAGTCGCTGGCTATCACGCGTCAGTGGTTTCAACCCTTTTATCAGACAAATTTTTATGGGAATTTTTGATGTGGATAGCGGGCTTTTAGAAGCAGTTATCTACTTTTTTTATGCAAAATCGTAGAAATTCTGTCAGGAGGTAAAGAACAATAAGCGATTTAATGATTAACGAGCAGATTCGTGACAAAGAAGTTCGCGTGATCGGACCGGACGGAGAACAGATTGGCGTTATGTCTTCCAAAGAAGCATACTTCAAAGCAAAGGATGCAGGACTTGATCTTGTAAAGATTTCTCCGAATGCGAAGCCACCGGTTTGCAAGATTGTAGACTATGGTAAGTATCGTTACGAACAGACTCGTAAAGCAAAAGAAGCAAAGAAAAAACAGAGAACCATCGAGACAAAAGAGATTCGTTTGTCTCCAAACATTGATACCAACGACTTGAACACGAAAGTGAATCAAGCAAAGAAATTTCTGGAAAAAGGAAACAAGATTAAGGTTTCACTTCGCTTCCGTGGCCGTGAGATGGCACACAGAGACGTGGGAAAAGAAATTTTGGATTCTTTCTTTGCACAGCTTAAGGATGTTGCAGTTGTTGACAAACCTGCCAAGATGGAAGGAAGAAGTATGGTAATGTTTTTATCAGCCACGAAATAATAACGGAGGAAATTAACTATGGCAAATCAGAAAATGAAAACCAAAAGAGCTGCTGCTAAGCGCTTCAAAGTAACAGGAACTGGTAAATTAAAGAGAAATAAGGCAAACAAAAGCCACATTTTGACTAAGAAAACAACAAAGAGAAAAAGAAACCTGAGAAAATCTGCATTAGTAGATGAAACAAATGTAAAGACAATGAAGAAGATTATGCCATACAAATAATGGCATGTAAGGAGGGAATTGACACATGGCTAGAATTAAAGGCGGAATGAACGCAAAGAAAAAACATAAAAGAGTATTGAAATTAGCAAAGGGCTACAGAGGAGCTAGAAGCAAACAGTATCGTGTTGCAAAACAGTCTGTTATGCGTGCTTTGGAAGAGTCTTATACAGGTAGAAAACAGAGAAAAAGACAGTTCAGACAGTTATGGATTGCTCGTATCAACGCTGCAGCTCGTATCAACGGACTTTCTTACAGCAAGTTCATGTATGGCTTGAAATTGGCTGAAGTAAACGTAAACCGTAAAATGCTTTCTGAGATGGCTATCAGCGATCCAGAAGGATTCGCTCAGTTAGTAGAAGTTGCTAAGAGCAAATTAGCTTAATTTTAATAAGCAAATTTTCACAGGGGTACTCATGTATATGGGTATCCCTGTTTATTCTGAAAAAAGGAAACTATGGGATAATGAAGCATAAAAGACGGATGAAAAAGATTATATTTTTGGTGATCGGCAGTTTGTTGATCAGTGGATACCACGGAGAAGAAACAACAGCGGCAACGGTAACGCCACCGGGTGTTGAGCCGTCAGCTACACCATCGGCAACTCCATCGGCTGCTCCGTCACCAACACTGGAACCAACGGCAGAACCAACAGCAACTCCGACACCTACGATAAAACCGACGGAAACCCCGCAAAAAGAGCAGACCGGTTACCGACTTTTAAATGAGGGAGTCAAGTACCAGAAAGGTGGACAGAAGGGGATTTCTTACCGCAAGGTCAAAGGGAAAAAAGTATATCAGTTGGAATCCTATACAACGGACACGGTAACACTGGTAATGTCGGAGCCGTCTACGTTTGAAATATATGGTGGAAAAAACAAAAAAGAAGTAAAAGAGAAGAAGGTAGTTGTTTCGGCAAAAGGTGTTGTAAAGTGTAAAAAAACTCAGCCGGGGCAGACGTTGCAGACAGTCGTAAAGGCAACATCGAAAAGTACCGGAAGTGTGCAGTATATATATATCAATTTCAGAGAGTGTTTGACAGCATCGGTAAAGAAAGTGACGGTGTGTGAACGCCGCAGTCAAACGGTGCGGTTTAATTACGCATATAAGAAACTCCAATTTTCTTTTTCTAACGAAAAAAAAGCTACCATCAACAAAAAAGGAAAGATCACAGGCGTGAAGAAGGGCACGACAACCCTTTTGATCAAGGTGAAAGACTCTGAAAAAAATCAGGTTAAGATCCGGATCACGGTGAAAAAAGAGCCTTGGATCGTGAGCAGCAAGAATCCATGCTATGATTACGAAGATCTTACCAGAGATTGCCACAAGTTGACGAAAAGATACAGTGGAAAGATCCATCTTTCAACGCTTGGGACAACGTATGACAACAGGCAGATCTGGTGCCTGCGGGTGGGCAGCGAATCTGCTACGAGACGACTTGTGATCAATGCAGCGATCCATGCCAGAGAATGGAAAAATACGCAGGTTCTTATGCGTCAGACAGAAGAACTGATGCGGTCATACAGCGACTATCAGGATCGGCTTAAGGACACCTGTGTTTATATCATTCCAATGGACAATCCGGATGGAGTTACGATCTCCCAGTATGGATATAAAAAGATTTCCGATAAGAAGTTTCGCAAACGCGTTAAAAAATTGAAACACAATGAGGAATGGAAAGCAAATGCCCGCGGTGTCAACCTCAATGACAATTTTCCGGCTGGATTCCGCAAGGGAAAACACAGAAAACCGGATTACATGCGTTATTCCGGAAAAAAGGCGGGAAGTGAAAAAGAGACGAAAGCGCTTATGGCATTTATCAACCAGGTAAACCCACAGGCGGTGATGAATCTGCATTCGACAGGCAGCATCGTATATTGGGACTTCAATGTGGAAGATAAACTGCACAAGCAATTGGAGGCGATGGCAAATAAAGTTCATTCCTTTACCAAATATACGTTGATGCCGAAAAGCTCAAGTACAGATGCGGCCGGGGGCTTTGCCGACTGGCTGGTCTACAAAAAGGGAATCGTCAGCGTCACGGTAGAAACGGGAACCTCCGTCTGCCCGCTTCCGCACAGTGAATACAAAACTATCCGCAAGAAAAACAAAAAATTATTGATGTGGTTTATGACCGAGTATAAAAAAGACTAAAAGAAATGCTTGACAATTACCAGAAACTTTGATAAAATTATTTTTGCTGACGGAAGCCGGCAAATTTAATAAGCGGAGTTGCTGGAATTGGCAGACAGGCATGACTAAGGATCATGTGCTCGTAGGGCGTGTGGGTTCAAGTCCCATACTCCGCAGAAAAAAGATACTGGTGACAGTATCTTTTTTTCATATCATTATAAAATTTGGAGGGAAAAAAGATGAGGATGAAAAGATATTCATTATTGGGACTGCTCTTGTCATTGGCATTACTGGCTGGGATTATCGCACCGGTGACAGCATATGCCGAAGAAAGTGAAGCTGAGGAAGATCAGAAAGTGATCGTTATTGATGCCGGACACCAGACAAAGGCAATGAGTGCGAAGGAACCAAACGGACCGGGGTCTTCTACAAAAAAAGCCAAGGTGACCGGGGGAGCTTCAGGATGCGCGACCCACATTCCGGAATATAAGTTAAATCTGAAGGTGGCTAAGAAACTCAAGAAAGAATTAAAAAAACGCGGTTATAAAGTGGTGATGGTCAGAGAAAAAAATAATGTGACGCTTTCCAATGTTGAACGCGCAAAGATCGCAAATAAAAATAAAGCCGACGCATTTATCCGTATCCACGCGAATTCTTCCGGCAACTCCGGAGTAAAAGGTGCACTCACGATCGCACCACAGAATTCGAATCCGTATATGAGTAAAAAAGTCCGCAAGGCAAGTCAGACTTTGTCGAAAAAGGTTCTAAAAAGTTTTTGCAAAGCAACCGGCGCAAAGAATCGCGGCGTTATGTATACCAATACGATGACCGGGATCAACTGGTGTAAAGTACCGGTTACGATCGTGGAGATGGGATTCATGAGCAATCCATCGGAAGACCGCAAGATGGCAAAAGATTCTTATCAGAAGAAAATGGTAAAGGGAATAGCGGACGGAATCGATGCTTTCCTGGAATAAGAACCGACGACAGAATATTTGAAAAATGTCGCGAAAGATGTTTGATGAAAACCCAAAAATAAAGTATAATATACTACATAGAATGTACGATACGTTATGGTATCTCAAATATTATACAAGGGGGTTTTTGTTATGAATAAGATTATTACAATTTCAAGACAGTACGGCAGTGGCGGACGAGAGATTGGCAAGAAGCTGGCAGATGCTTATGGCATCCCGTTTTATGACAAAGAGATCATTACACGGGCAGCAAAAGAGACCGGATTTGCCGAGGCGGCATTTGAGCGTGCAGAAGACAAAGCAACCAACAGCTTATTGTATTCGATCGCGATGGGAATGAATGTATATTCCAGCGCAGATGTTGGATTTGCCGGCCTTTCACTTGATGACCGCATCTTTCTGGCACAGTCCAATGTGATCCGCAAAGTGGCAGAAGAAGGCCCTTGCGTGATCGTCGGCCGTTGTGCAGATTACATATTAAAAGAGAAAAACAATGTCGTACATCTGTTTATCAGCGCATCACCGGATTTTCGTATCAGACGCGCAATTGAGACAGATGCTGTCCCGGAAAAGAAAGCAGCAGAAATTGTTCTGAAAAAAGACAAGAGCAGAGCGAATTATTATCGATATCACTCTGGCGAGCGCTGGGACAATGTGTTAAACTATGATTTGGCCATCCGCAGTGATCTGTGCGGTATTGATGGCACGGTTGCCTGCTTGAAGGCATACCTGGATACATTATAAAATTTGGAGGAAACTATGTCAGACAAAATTCGTACCAGATTTGCACCAAGTCCGACCGGACGGATGCATGTTGGAAACTTAAGAACTGCTTTATATGCTTATCTTATTGCTAAACATGAAGGAGGAGATTTCCTGCTTCGTATTGAAGATACCGATCAGGAGCGTTATGTAGAAGGCGCGCTGGATCTGATCTACAAGACCATGGATGAGACGGGACTTCATCATGATGAGGGACCGGACAAAGATGGTGGCTATGGCCCATATGTTCAGAGTGAACGTATGAAGACCGGTATGTATTTAGAGTATGCCAAGCAGCTGGTAGAAAAAGGAGAGGCATATTACTGCTTTTGTACCAAAGAGCGTCTCAATCAGCTTCATGAGGATGCGAAGGAAAAAGGAGAGGAAGCAGCGAAGTATGACAAACATTGTCTGTCTCTTTCCAAAGAGGAAGTAGAGGCAAATCTGGCAGCCGGAGTTCCTTACGTGATCCGTCAGAACAATCCTACCGAGGGTGAGACGACATTTGAAGATGTGATCTATGGAACGATTTCGGCACCAAACGAAGAACTGGATGATATGATCCTGATCAAATCGGATGGTTATCCGACATACAATTTTGCCAATGTGGTAGATGATCATCTGATGAAGATCACCCATGTTGTGCGCGGAAATGAATATCTTTCTTCCGCACCGAAATACAATCGTCTGTATCAGGCATTTGGCTGGGATATCCCGGTATATGTACATTGCCCTACGATCACGGACGAGAACCACAAGAAATTATCCAAACGTCACGGAGCGTCTTCTTTTGAAGATCTGATGGACCTTGGATTTGTTCCGGAAGCGGTTGTGAATTACGTTGCACTTCTTGGCTGGAGTCCGGCAGAGGATCGGGAGATCTTTTCACTGGATGAACTGGTAGAGGCATTTGATTACAGACGTATCAATAAGTCGCCTGCCGTATTTGATATGGTAAAACTCCGCTGGATGAACGGCGAGTATATCAAAGCGATGGATGATGAGGCATATTACGGTTATGCGATCCCAGAGATCAAAAAAGTCATCAAAAAAGATCTTGACCTGAAGAAGATTGCTGACCTTGTGAAGACTCGTATTGAAGTATTTCCTGATATTTTGGAAAAGATTGATTTCTTTGAAGAATTGCCGGAATACGATGTTGCGATGTACACACACAAGAAGATGAAGACAAACTCTGAAAACTCACTTGAAGTTTTAGAGGAGATGCTGCCATTGTATGAAGCGCTGGATGATTATTCCATCCCTGCTATTGAGAAAGTTGCGATGGATTATGTTGCTGAGAAGGGATGCAAGAACGGTCTTGCACTGTGGCCACTGCGTACGGCTGTTTCTGGTAAGCAGATGACACCGGGTGGCGCGTATGAGATCATGGAGATCCTTGGTAAAGAAGAATCTCTCTCTCGTATCCGCAAGGGCATTGAGCTGTTAAAGGAACAGGCATAATTATGATCAATGAGGAGCAGATGAAGGCGATCCGCCATTTTGAAGGCCCGATGATGGTTCTTGCCGGAGCGGGCAGCGGAAAGACTTTCGTGATCGCAAATCGAATTAAATATTTAATTGAAGAATACGGGGTATTACCTCAGCGGATCCTGGTGGTCACTTTTTCCAAGGCGGCCGCGCTGGAGATGCAGCAGCGCTTTTTCGACATGATGTCGGGAAAGCGGCTGCCAGTCCGCTTTGGTACATTTCACTCCGTATTTTTTCAAATACTCAAAAAAGCATATCATTATGAGGCAAAAGATATTGTCACACCGGCACTGAAATACCGCTTTTTAGAAGAGGCATACCGGGATACGGCTTTTCAGGTAGAAGACGTCAAGGAATTTATTGAAGACATTGAGAAAGAGATCAGTAAAGTCAAAGGCGAGGGAATCGATGTGGAATGTTATTATTCTGCGACCTGTCCGGAGGCGGTATTTCGTCAGATCTACCAGGGGTATCAACAGCGGCTGCAGCAACACCGGGCGTTGGATTTTGATGATATGATCGTATACACATATGAACTTTTGAAAGCAAGAAAAGATATCCGCAAACAGCTGCAGAAGCAATTTCCATATATATTGATCGATGAATTTCAGGACATTAACCGCCTTCAATATGAGACGATCCGGATGCTGGCAGAACCGGGGAATAATCTGTTTATTGTAGGGGATGACGACCAGTCGATCTATGGTTTCCGGGGTTCCAGACCGGATATCATGCTGTCATTTCCGAAGCAATACCCGGACACCCAGACGGTTACACTGGGGGTAAACTATCGCTGTTCTGCCCAGATCCTTTTAGGAGCCGGCAAACTGATCGGAAATAACACGAAGCGTTATAAGAAAAAGATTACAGCATTCCGGGGTCGCAAAGAGGGGATTCATATCAGCCGTTGCAAAGATTTGTCCAGCGAAGCGGAAAAGATCGTGAAACAGATTCAGACATATCACAAAGAGGGGATTCCCTATGAAGAGATGGCAGCCCTGTTTCGAACCAATATGCAGATGCGGACACTGGCAGGAAAACTGATGGAACGCGGCATTCCATTTTACATGAAAGAAAATCTTTCTAATATGTTTGAAACGTGGATCGCGAAAGATATTCTTGCGTATATCCGCATTGCCAATGGAGAGTGGAACCGGGATCTGTTTGTGAAGATCAGCAACCGGCCGCTGCGGTATCTGAGCCGCAATGCGTTTATGACAGAGCCGGTGGATTTTGTCAGCCTGCGTAAATATTATCTGAAACAGGATCAGCCGTGGATGTTGGAGCGGCTTCATGATTTTGAAAATGAATTGCATGTCATCAGCACGCTGACGCCATATTCGGCGATCCACTTTGTGAGAAAAGGAATTGGTTATGACGAATGGCTTGAAGAGTATGCCAAGGAAAAAGGGGCCAGTGTGGATGACTGGATGGAAGTACTGGAAGAAATTCATGAGACTGCAAAAGAATTCAAGACCTTACCTGAGTGGCTGGATTATGTAGAAAATTATGGAGAGGTCTTAGAGCAGCTTAGCGAGGAAAAGAAAAAGCAGGGACTCAAGCAGGAAGGTGTCGGTTTGATGACGATGCACAGCTCAAAAGGGCTGGAATATGATGTTGTTTTCGTGCCTACCGTCAATGAAGGGTTATGCCCATATCGTAAGGCGAAGCTGAAAGCAGAACTGGAAGAAGAACGCCGCATGCTTTATGTGGCGATGACAAGAGCAAAGACACATTTGCACTTGTCTTATGTAAAAGAACGGTTTAACAAAAGCGTGGATCTATCCCGGTTTTTACTGGAGATCAGCCCGGAACTTAAAAAGGAGCAACCGATATGATGAAAACGATTCTTGCCCTTGTGGTTATTGCTGTGATTGTAGCAGCAGCGCTGTTTATCTGGTCATATGCTGCATATCATGAAGAAAAAGAAGAGGACTGCTCGTCGTGCAAAGGAGATTGTATGAATTGCACGATGAAGCAGTCCCATGATAAAAAAGTGGATTCAGAAAAGTAATCGATTTAGATCAGAATACCATTGCAGTGATCGATCTCATGCTGGATGATTTGTGCAACCCAGCCGGAGTAATCCTGCTCCCGTTTCTGGAAATGTTCATCTAAAAAGGATACCGTGATCTCTTTATAGCGGGTCGTTTTGCGAAGACCGGGAAGTGACAGACAACCTTCCTCTGTTTCGTAAGCGCCCGTTTTTTTTGTGATCACCGGATTATACATCACAAAATTGGAAAGTCCGATATTAACAGAAATAATGCGCTTTTTATAGCCGATCATATTGGCGGCAAGTCCGACACATTCATTTCGATGTGCATTCATTGTATCCCAAAGTTCACCGGCAATATAAGAATCTGCTTTGGTTGCTTCTTCACATTCCTGTCCCAAAAAGAATACATCTTTCATAATTTCTTTTTCCATATTAGTTTCCTCCTGAATTTTCATTCCAAAAATGTTCTAATTTTTGTTTCATGTTTTTTATATTTACAATATCATAAGGATACCATTCTCTGGGGAATAAATCCAGATATTGTCGTTGTAAAAATCGCTCATCTAAAAGCAGGATCGCGCCGCGGTCCGAAGCGGTGCGGATCACACGGCCCCCAGCCTGAAAAACTTTGTTAATGCCGGGGTACAGATAGGCATAGTCAAATCCGTTGCCGGTAACTTCATCGTAATAGTCTTTGAATAATTCCCGCTGCGGACATACCATCGGGAGCCCGGTGCCAACGATCACAGCACCGATCAGGCGGTCATCGGTCAGATCGATTCCTTCACTGAAGATTCCACCCATTACACAACAGCCGACAACCCCGTGCCGTGACTCAAAAGATTCCAGAAAAATTTCTTTGTCTTTTTCTTTCATGTCAGAATCCTGGACTAAAAGGGTGTACGTATCGGGCAGATGGATCCGTGTAATGACTTGATCCATGAAGGCATAGGAAGGGAAGAACACCATGTAATTGCCCTCCTTTGCCGATACAAACTGCTCAATATAATCGGCAATGCGGCGGTACTCATCCGGCCCGCGTCTTGTGTATTTGCTGGTTGCATCGCAGGCGATCATTAACTTGCGCTGTTCATTGGAAAACGATGAATGGGCGTATACGGCCGCATCCTTCCGGGTTCCGGTAAGCTGCTCTTTGTAATAATTGATCGGCAGCAGGGTCGCGGAAAAAAAGATGGCACTCCGTCCCCGGTCTAACACTTCTTTCAGCCAGTTTGACGGATCCATACATTGCAGCTTGATGCTAAAATGATTTTCTTCATCATAATCCGTATAGATCCGGTATTTTTCATCCAGACGGTCTAAGATCATGGAAAAATTTCTCACGTTGAAAAAGAAATTGACCATAGTTTCGCGTTCTGGCAGGATCGGATAATCTTTCGAAAACAATTCGTAATTCGCAAGGATCACTAAAAGCCGAAATGCAAAGGTGCCAACATCGGGCAGAACCTGAAAATCATCGCCTTCCCGTTTCCAGACCAGCATGGCATTGTTCGCAGCTTCTAATGAGCGCTGGAACTTGCGGAGATTGTACTGCACTTCAGGACGTTTTTCTTTTCGCAGAGTTTCTTTCACGATGCGGTTGACTGCCAAAAAGTCTTCTTTCACCAGTGTGGCGCTGTAACACTCTCTTCCACGTTCGATCAGATTGTGAGCCTCGTCAATGAGAAAGATCATATTTCCCTTTTGATCCGGCGTGAAAAAACGGCGCAGATAGATATTCGGGTCAAAGACATAATTATAATCACAGATCACAGCATCCGCGTAGAGAGAGGCGTCCAGACACATTTCAAAAGGGCAGACCCGGTGCTTTTTGGCATAGGAAAGAATATGCTCTCTGGATATGTGTATTTCATTGGTCAACAGGTCAAAAACAGCATCGTTGACACGATCGTAATGTCCTTTTGCAACAGGACAGTCATCGGGGTTGCATGAAATTTTATCGAGGACACACATTTTCTCTTTTGCCGTGATCGTCAGTGATTTGAATAAAAGGTTGTGCTCCGATAACAGAGTGAAGCAATCCTCGGCGACTTTTCGCGTGATCGTCTTGGCGGTCAGATAAAAAATCCGGTCACCAATGCCCTCACCCATTGCCTTGATGGCGGGAAAGACGGTGGTAATCGTTTTGCCTACGCCGGTAGGCGCCTGGATGAACAGACGCTTTTTCTCCTGTATCGTGTGGTAAGCCATAGCGGCAAGCTCCTTTTGCCCCTCACGGTACGGAAATGGAAATTCGAGTGCATGGATCGAATCGTTTCGCTGTTTTTCCCAGTCATATTGATAAACGGCCCATTTTTCATAAGATTTGACCAGAGAGGTAAAACATTCGGTGATCTCCTCTTTTGTGTACGTTTTGCGGAGACGTTTGATCTGCTCAGTCTCCATATGGCAATAGGTGATCTGGAGTTCGATCGATGGCAGGTCTTCTTCAACAAGCACGATATAACCGTAGCACATAGCCTGAGCCAGATGGACATAGATTGGTTCTTTCAACTCTTTTACATCGAAAAACACTCCTTTGATCTCGTCGATTGTCACGATGCCATCATGATGCCAGATACCATCCGCGCGCCCCTCGATCATCAGATCAAAGTCTTCGTCAAATCGTTCGCTGTGAAGTGTCTGTAACGTAAAAAGGGAGACTTCTGATTCGTATCCGAGTCCCATGCTTTTTTGTATTTTTCTGTGAATTTTATTTCCCATCTGCATGGCTTCAACCGAAGAAGCCCCGGAGCCGGTGGAAGTAATATCGCCACTGCGATAAATAAATTCAACAAGATTTCGGACGGAAATCTTGACGACGTTCTTTTCATCTTTCATAATTATAAGTATAAATCAAAAGAATATTCTTTGCAATCGTGCAACATTTATTTGGGGAAGATCGTTGTATAGGTAAAGAAGACATGGAGGTGTTTTTTATGAAAAAAAGAGTAATGTATGGGGCGATCGGTGTATTGTTTCTGGCAACAATGCTGACGGGATGTGGCAAGAGCAGTTTGAAGGTTTCGGGGGATAAGAGTACAACCGGCGCAGCGGTCGAGACAAAGCAGGAGAAGGCGGCATATGAGCCGTTGGCAGCCACTACAGAACTTCCTAATGTTCTGACCGCGTACAATGGAAGATGGTGCGAGCTGATCGACACGGGAAAAGAATTTGACTCGAAGGAGTACAATCTGGTCGATGTGGCACTGAGCGATCTTGCAGAGGAACAGAGCGATAATATTTATGAACATGATTATATCAAGGTCAAAAAAGGCGTTACCTTGGAGCAGATGGGAGAGTCCAATCCGCAATGTTTTCTTGGAATTAAAAAATACACGGATGCAGACGGAAAAACACATGATGCGGCTACATTTTTTGTAAATGATAATTATGTGGTGCTGTATCAGGCGGATAAAAATAATTATGAGATCCATACATGCCGGCTGAATTTTCAGTGGGTCAAAGGAGAAGGGGAAGAATTTGCCTTTGAACTTCCGTTCCCGGTGGCGTTTACATTGGATGGTGAGACCTATGATGCAGAAGTTCTGAAAGACAAAAATATTCTGAACGAGGCGGTATTTGATCACTGCACCTATGATTCTGTGAAAACGTTTTATGAGACCTATTATCCTTCTATGATGTCGACGGATACACCGGAAGGGTATACAGCAGATGATGCAGACCAAGTGCTTGTTTTTTCGATCTACCGGTTTGAAGGGGATGAGATGAACCCGAAAAATGCCGAAGTAGAAAATCGTAAACTGATCGTGAATTTTTCTAACGGAAGTATGATCCTGTGGAACACAAAGGAAAATAAGGAAGCCGGAAGCCTTGCCGGAACACAGCAGAACCGGATCAGCGGATTCAAAAAGCTGGTAACAGCAGACGGTTATGAGTATTGTGCAGACAATAAGGGAAACATCTACCGTGTCAAAAACGAAAAAGCGGAACTTGTGCTGAACCGCTCGGAAGAGATGCAGAAGATCGAAGATGAATATACCTCTTATACTTGTGTGGGAGACGGCTTTGAGGTTGAAAAAGGCTGGAAAGAAAATGGGCGTATCTATATCTGCTATCGGTATGATATGAGCGAATCGGATGAAACCTGGTCCACCTATGTCGTGGTAAGCATGAAGAAGGATGGAAAAGGTATGCGGTATGAAAAAGCAAGTTCTGATAAGATGAATCAATAGATGGTTGATTTTTCGTAGTATTCATGTTACAGTGATTGAAAAGATATCCTGTGGAGGTAACAATGAAAGAGATTAATTACGAAGAATTAGAAGATGTTGTTTTGACGGTAGAATCTGAGGACGGCGAGAAAGCAGATTGCACAATGATCTGTATTTTTGAGCTGGAAGGTCAGGATTATGCGGTTTTTGCAGAAGATGACCAGGAAGATGCAGAAGAGAAAGAAGTATATTTCTTCGCAGTAGATCCTTCAGAGGAACAGGAAGATGGACCGGGTGTTACATTTTCATTGATTGAAGATGAAGACCTGTTAAATACACTTTTAGAGATTTTTCAGCAGATGATCGATGATGAATTTGGTGAAGATGACGAAGAAGAGGATGATGAACCGGAAGAAGACGATAGCAAGTGGGACGAGTTCATCAACAAAAAACTGGATTAGAAGATTAGTATAGTTTTGAATACTCCCTTTCGTGAAAAGAGGCTGATGTTTAACGATCCTAATTCGTTAAACACAGCCTCTTTTTCTAGTATGCATTTTTATTTACAAATCCTTTAAATATCGTGAGGAACAGGATCTTGATGTCCAGACCAAATGTCCAGTTTTCGATATAGTAAAGGTCACAGTCAATGCGCAGCCGGATCGAAGTGTCTCCACGGTATCCATTTACCTGCGCCCATCCGGTAATGCCCGGACGAACCTGATGTTTGATCATGTAGCGGGGGATTTCTTCTTTGAATTTTTCAACAAAGAATGGCCGCTCCGGTCTTGGACCAACAAGACTCATATCCCCTTTCAATACGTTGAAGAACTGTGGCAATTCATCCAGACTCGTCTTTCGGATAAAGCGTCCGACCGGCGTAACACGAGGATCGTTCTGGACGGTCCAGGCTTGTTTTTCTTTGGAAGAATCCTGTATTGCCATGGAACGGAATTTATACATCTTGAATGGTTTATTATGCAATCCAACGCGCTCCTGCTTAAAGATCAGTGGCCCTTTGGATGTTGTCTTGACCAGAATGGCAACGATCAACATCGGGATGGAGAACAGAATGATCAGTAAGATGGAACCGACAATATCAAAAATGCGTTTGATAAAACGGTTAAACGATACAAATAACGGAACCGTTCTCACATGGATCACAGGCAGTCCGTCCAGATCCTCCGTATATGGTCTGGTAGGGATAATATTGTTGTAATCCGGGATGAATTTTGTGTGTATACCAAATTTTTCTGTGATCGCTACAATGTGTTCCAGTTTGTCGTAGTGATCCAGTCCCAGCGTGATGACGACTTCATCATAATCATTTTCGGTAAGCATCTGCTCTAATTGATCGATCTTACCGATCACGTGAATGTCGCGGTAGGAGTGACCCAGCGGACGGAAGTTGTCAAGGATGCCGTGAATGGCAAATCCCCATTCTGGATGTGCAAGCAGACGGTCGATATATCCTTCGGCCGTACGGCTGAATCCGACCAGCAGTACATGTTTCTGGTTCAATCCTTTTTTACGGATCTTGCGAAGAAGTGTTGTGATCGTAAATCGCACGATCGATCCAAGGATGAAGTTGGATGTGACAAATATAATAATGAAGAGTCGTGCATAATCCTGGTTGCGGTAGAAGAATAAAAATGCAACACAGTACAGAATGCCGACAATGTTTGCCTTAAACAAATTGAAAATTTCGGATTTGCGGCTGTGTACCCTCTTTGGATCATACAGATGAAACATATAATAGGATAACAGATAACAGGGGATCAAACAGAACAGGATCTGCAGGTAATCCATGCGCGAACCGTAAATACCTACCGGCTCGTCAATAATTTCGTGTACGATTAAAAAACTGTTGTCGTTAAATCTTAAGTCATATGCTGCATAAAAGGAACATACAATAATAATGGCATCGATCAGAATACGAAAAAGATTTAACAATTTTTGATTTTCTTTTATCAAAATGAAGTCGTCCTCTCTATAAATAATTCGCTATTTCGCTATAGAATATAATAAAATCGTATTTGGGCGGTCTTTGACCATCTACCATAGTATATACTATTTTTGTTTTTTCCACAATAAAATTTTTCTTCACAAACTTATCACAATTGGTTATTATAATAACAGTAACTTATGAAGAAAGGGTGTTGATTCATGGAAGAGAACACAAACAAGAATGAACAAACAGGTTTTGTTATGTCAGACCCGACAACCGTTCAGGCGGAGGCACATACGACAGAGTATACCGCTCAGCCGGAACCACAGCCTATGCCAAGTCAGGATAACACATACCGTTTTCAGAATACGGCAGCACAGGGCGACGAGACAAAGAAGAAAGAAAAGAAGCGCAGAGTGTCCGGATCCTTTTTCTCTGGAAAGACTGCGAAGCTGGTTGGCAGCGCGGTTCTGTTCGGAGTCATTGCGGCGGTTTGCTTTATTGGTGTGAGTAAGCTGTTCGGATTTTCCGGTGGCAGCAACACACAGGTTGGTCAGGTTGACACAAGCAGTACGCAGCTTCCGGTGACAGTGGTTTCCGGAGGGGCAGCAGGAGTCAGTGATGTATCCGGTATTGTTGAGGCGGTCATGCCATCGATCGTTGCGATCACGGAGAAGAGCACACAGACTTCTTATTTTGGACAGACTTATTCATCCGAGGGAGCCGGATCCGGTTTCATTGTAAAGCAGGATGGACAGCAGTTACTGATCGTCACAAACAATCATGTTGTAGCAGATGCCGATGAGATTTCCGTACAGTTCAATGACGGTGAATCCATGGATGCCAAGGTGCAGGGAACGAGTGCTTCGAATGATCTTGCGGTACTGACGGTAGACATGAGCAAGATGAAAGACAGTACAAAGAACAGCATCAAAGTAGCATCATTGGGAAGCTCGGATGACGTAAAAGTTGGACAGATGGTCATCGCGATTGGAAATGCACTTGGTTATGGCCAGTCTGTGACCGTTGGTTATGTCAGCGCGAAAGACCGCGAGGTATCTTCCTCTGATAGTTCTTCCGGACAGTCTACCACACAGGTATTGCTTCAGACGGATGCAGCGATCAATCCGGGAAACAGTGGCGGTGCGTTGATCGATACAAACGGCAACGTGATCGGTATTAACTCTTCCAAGTATATGTCTTATGGACAGACTACCGTAGAGGGTATGGGATATGCGATCCCGATGAGTGATGCGGTATCCGTTATCAATGATCTGATGAACCGTGAAGTACTCAAAGATGCCGAAAAAGGTTATTTAGGTATTACCGGACGTACCATTGATTCTACAGTCAGTGACACGTATGGCATTCCGGAAGGCGTATATGTTGCTGCGGTATCCGATACAGGAGCTGCCTATAAAGCAGGTATCAAGCAAGGCGATGTTATCGTTGCCATTGACGACCGGAAAGTTTCTACGATTGATGGTGTACAGGAGATTGTAAACAATACAAAGGTAGGAACTGAGATTACCGTTACCGTCAAACGAAGTGACGATGGTGAGTACAAAGAGAAGAAGATCAAAGTTACGTTGAAGAGTCGTGACACGCTGGATGGTCTGGATGACAGTTCAAGTTCCAGCAGTCAAAATGACAATAAAGACAATTATTCTCAGGATAGTACTCCGGGAAACGGAAATAATAACAACAGCCAGGACAATTCACAAGTTGTTCCTTGGGGCTTTGGATATTAAACCACATATGACAGATGGTTCGGAACAGCCGAGCGGGATTTTCCTGCTCGGTTCTTTCCGATTTTATACTACCGGGTAAAAAAAGAATATATGCATAGAGGATGCACAGGAGGAGTTTATGAGCGAAGAAGAAATCAAAAAGACAGAAAATGATCATACTTCCGACCATGATAATCATGATGGATATGAGAAGATCTGTTATTTGTGCCACCGTCCGGAAAGCAAAGTGGAGAAGATGATCACGATCCCGAATAACATTACGATCTGCTCAGATTGTATGCAGAAGACATTTGACCAGATCGGTATGCAGGGGATGCCTCAATTTCCGGGTGTTGAATTTGTCAACCTGGGCAATATGGGGCTTGAGCCACCGGAGGATTTTCAGCAGCGGCACCAGGTAAAAACCAAGAAAAAAGAAAAGAAAGAAAAGCCGGCGCTTGACATCAATCAGCTTCCGGCGCCACATGTTATTAAGGGTAATCTCGATGAATATGTGGTAGGGCAGGAGCAGGCAAAAAAAGTGCTGTCCGTAGGTGTCTATAATCATTACAAACGCGTTCTTGCGGAAAAAGAGCCGAGTGATGATGGCATTGAGATTGAAAAGTCCAATATGCTCATGCTGGGACCTACAGGAAGCGGCAAGACATTTATGGTTAAGACGATGGCGAGACTGTTACAGGTTCCGCTGGCAATCACAGACGCTACCGCATTGACAGAAGCCGGATATATTGGTGATGATGTTGAGAGTGTGATCTCCAAGCTGCTGGCCAATGCGGACAATGATGTAGAGCTGGCAGAACGCGGTATTGTATATATTGATGAGATTGATAAGATCGCGAAAAAGCAAAATACCAATAACCGTGATGTCAGTGGAGAATCCGTACAGCAGGCGCTGTTGAAGCTTTTGGAAGGTGCGGATATTGAAGTGCCGGTTGGCGCGACGAACAAAAATGCGATGGTTCCGATGACCACGGTCAATACCAGTCACATCTTGTTTATCTGCGGAGGTGCATTTCCGGGTCTGGAGGATATTATTAAACGCCGTCTGACCAAACAGGGAACGATGGGTTTTGGATCGGATCTTAAAGATAAATATGACAACGATAAAAATATTTTCTCAAAAGTAGAAACCGAAGATATTCGCGAATACGGATTGATTCCGGAGTTTATCGGACGTCTTCCGATCGTGTTCTCACTGCAGGAGATGGATGAGGAACTTTTAGTTGGTGTTCTTACCAAACCGAAAAATGCGATCACCAAACAGTATCGTAAGCTGCTTCATATGGATGAGGTGGATCTGGAGTTTGAAGAAGATGCACTTTATGAGATTGCGAAAAAAGCGGTCGAGAAGAAAACGGGAGCACGTGCGCTCCGTTCGATCATTGAAGATTTTATGATGGATATCATGTATGAGATTCCGAAAGATGACATGATCGGCAAAGTTGTGATCACAAAGGATTATATCCTGGGTAAAGGTTCTCCTACTATTATTATGAGAGGAAGCAATTAAGAATAAAGCACAAAGAATCCCCTTTCTGCGTATAATACGTAAAAGCAGAAAAGGGGTTTTTTTATGTCTTGCAGAGACAATATTTATGGCGAAAATTCATTGGATTACATGGTGAACAGCTATCGTGGAGAATCCTATGTTCAATATATTTATGAACCTTCCTGTACGGTGGCGCTGGATTCAGTACAGATGAATATTTATAAGGAAGTAGAGCGGGTAACGCCGGAGGCGATCGAACAGTTCGGGTTCAGCTCGATTCCCAATCTGTATGGTCTGATGAGTGAAGAAGCCTTGGAAGACAGCGGCGTTTTGCAGGTGCGCCGTACGCCCTATCTGGATCTGTATGGCCAAGGGGTTCTGGTGGGAATTGTGGATACCGGGATTGATTATACACATGAGGCATTTATTGAGGCAGATAACACGAGTCGCATTACGGCGTTGTGGGATCAGACACAGCGTGACGGAGAAGGCTCCGAGCGGTTTCCGTATGGCGCTATATACACAAAGGCGCAGCTCGACGAGGCGCTGGCGTCTGACAACCCAAGAGAGCGCGTTCCGACGGTGGATGAAAACGGACATGGAACATTTCTGGCGGGGATCATGGCAGGAAAAGAAAACAGAGAACAAGGCTTTTCAGGAGTCGCACCACTAAGCACGCTTGTCGTTGTAAAATGTAAAGAAGCAAAAAAGAGTTACCGGGATTATTACGGGGTGCCGGATGGAGTCCCTGCTTATCAGGAAAATGATATTCTGGCAGGCATTTCGTTCATCCTCCAAACGGCCTGGGAGCAGCAAAAGCCAGTCGTGATCTGTTTTGGAATGGGAAGTAATATGGGAAGTCATGATGGTGGTTCATATTTGTCACAGTATATGGAACGGTATACAACAGCAGATGGCGTTTCAATCCTGACTTGCATTGGCAACGAGGGAAATTCGGCACACCATCACAAAATACAGCGCAAAGAAGACACGATCAATCTGAATGTGGAGAAAAGTCTGAATGGATTTATGGCGCAGTTGTGGTGGCGGACGCCGGGCGCTTTGTTGCTGAGTCTGATCTCGCCCAGCGGGGAGACGTATTCCGACATTGCAGCGGAGACCGGCCAGCGCCGTCGGCTTTTGTTCCGGGCGGAGAACACGACGGTCGAGCTTTTTTTTGCAACATCTTCACATCTTACCAGAGAGCGGGTGGTTTCTATGCGCTTTTTATCACCCAAAACAGGAATCTGGAAAATTATTGTGCAGACGGATTATGAAAATCCGGGGTATCATATGTGGCTCCCGATATCGGAATTTCTATCACAGGAAGTTGTATTTTTGAATCCGGATCCGGACAATACATTGTCGAGCGCGGGAACCGGAGAGTATACGATCATGGTGTCCGCCTATAATGTGCGTGAACAATCTCTGTATTTATCGGCAGGCAGGGGATATACGCCGGTGGGGCACATTAAACCGGAGATTGTGGCACCGGGGGTAAATATCCGAAGCACGCTGCCGGGCAATCGTTACGGAACGGTTACCGGAACAGGAGTGGCAACAGCCTTTGCCACGGGAGTGGCGGCTCTTTTTATGCAGTACTATGAAGAGCAGGGAACCATTGCCAATGGGATTGACATTCGGGAAACATTTATTGAAGGATGTATTCCAAAAGGAAATGGTTTTCCGAATACGGAGTGGGGATTCGGGATCCTGAATGCTTACGACAGCTTGACATGAGTGTGGAAAAAGAGTAAATTTAGGAGGAAAATGAAATTGTAGGATAGTGAGGATAAAAATATGAATTCTTGGGAAAAAAATATTCGAAAAGTAGAACCTTATGTTCCCGGCGAGCAGCCACAGGAAAAAAACATTATAAAATTAAATACCAATGAGAACCCATATCCACCTTCACCAAAGGTATATGAGGCTCATAAAAATATTGACATTGATCGCTTTGGATTGTATCCGGATCCAAGTGCATCTGCTTTGGTGCGTGGTTTGGAAAAGTATTACGGACTGGAACAGGGACAGGTGTTTGTGGGAGTCGGTTCCGACGATGTGTTGTCTCTTGCTTTTTTGACCTTTTTTAATTCCGACAAGCCGATTTTATTCCCAGATGTGACATATTCATTTTATCCTGTATGGGCCAATGTGTATCGGATTCCGTATGAATGCCCGGCATTGGATGAGAATTTCTGCATCCGCGTAGAAGACTATAAAAAAGAAAATGGCGGTGTGATCATAGCAAATCCGAATGCACCAACATCCATTGGCATGAGTCTGGATGCGATCGAAGAGATCGTGAAAGCAAATCCGGATGTGATCGTGATCATTGATGAAGCGTATGTGGACTTTGGCGGAGAGACGGCGTTGCCTTTGCTCGATAAGTATGAAAATCTTTTGGTCGTGCGTACATATTCCAAGTCCCGTTCACTGGCGGGTATGCGTATTGGATTTGCGATTGGAAATAAGGCATTGATCCAGGCGATGACCGATGTAAAGGAATCCATCAATTCTTACACGATGACACAGGAATCCATCGCAGTTGGAACAGCTTCTTTGGAGGATGAAGAGTATTTTCGTGACAATATTAAGAAAGTCATGGACACCAGAGCATTTACAAAGGAAGAACTGGAAAAAAGAAACTTTACGGTTCTGCCATCCAGCACCAACTTTTTGTTCGCGAAGCATGCGACTGTTTCCGGAGAGGAAATTTTTGAAAAATTGCGCGAGAAAAAAATATTTGTGCGCCATTTTGGCGGTGAGCGGATCAAAGAATATCTGCGGATCACAATTGGAACGAGAGAACAGATGGAGCAGATGATCCAGGCATTGGATGAGATTTTGTAGCGATAAACTGGTACAGAAAACCGGTGATTTTAAAAATTCGCAAAAAAATGAAAAAAATTGTTGACATTGGCTGGCACCTGTAATATAATATGTCTTGCGTCACGGATGAAGAGTGACACGGCATATGAATAAGGTGCCCGATTACGGGGTGTGGCTCAGCTTGGCTAGAGCGCC